>JAEMRG010000307.1 GCA_016463455.1 Rhodoferax sp. | reverse complement strand
GGCGCGCCTCGGGCACCACGCGCGGGTCGGTGGTGTAGACGCCATCGACGTCGGTATAGATCAGGCATTCCCGCGCCTTCATGGCAGCGGCCACAGCCACCGCCGAAGTGTCGGATCCACCCCGCCCCAGGGTGGTGATGTTGCCTGAATCGTCCACACCCTGAAAACCAGTGACGATGACGACTTTGCCGGCGTCCAGGTCCGCGCGTACGCGAGCGTCGTCGATCGACTCGATACGCGCTTTGGTGTGGGCGTTATTGGTGCGAATAGGCACTTGCCAGCCGGCGTAGCTGACAGACTCCAGCCCCTCAGCCTGCAAGGCAATTGCCAGTAGCGCGCTAGAGGCTTGCTCGCCGGTAGCGGCCAACATGTCGAGCTCGCGCTCGTAAGAGGGGGATGCTTTGGCAGGGGCCAGTTCTTTGGCTAGGCCTAGCAGGCGGTTGGTTTCGCCGCTCATGGCGGAGGGGACTACCACCATTTGGTGGCCTGCGCGGTGCCATTTGGCGACCCGCTTGGCAACGTTGCGGATGCGTTCGGTCGAGCCCATGGAGGTGCCGCCGTACTTATGAACTATGAGAGCCATGGGTGGTATTTGTACGAAGCTAAACCGACAGATTGTACCAATCGAGTACCTCATTGCTGCGCCGCACAAAGCCGTGTCCGACGCGGATATGCAACTGGTGCCCGCGCGTGGTACATGCGGCAATCTGCGCCAGCAATTCTTGCAATTGCGCGCTGCTGGCTTGGGTGTGGTGCACGCTGGCCAGCCAATGGCGCAACACATTGGCTTGGCGCGCAGTGGACAAAGTTTGCAGTTGCCCAATCGACGGGCTGTTGCTATCGGGGCTGCACAGCGACTGCAGATCGGCCTGCCCCAGTTCATTTAACAAACTTTGCGCTTGCGCCGCATGCGCCGCGCTGCGCGGCAAGGTGTCGGCGTAGTGCGGAATGATGGCGCGCAACACGGGCATCAACTCGGCTCGCAGCCGATTGCGTAAAAAATCGGTGTGCGCGTTGCTGGGGTCTTCGATCCAGGGCAATCCTTGGGTATGCAGCCAACTGCGAATATCCGCTGCACTGACCTCCAGCAAAGGCCGGGCGTAATCCACTCCATCGCGCAGCCAGCGGGCCGGCATGGCGCTCAGGCCCGCTAGCCCCGCGCCACGGCTTAGGGCCAGCAGCAGCGTTTCCACCTGGTCGTCCGCATGCTGGGCCAGCGCGACGGTGACACACGGGGACTCGCTGTTTTCGGGCAGCGCAAAGCGGCGCAATGCGCCGTAGCGGGCCAGGCGGGCAGCGTCTTCGGGGCTTTGGCCGGCACGGGCATGCGCATCGACCCGCAATACGTGCAGCGGCAGACCCAGGCCAGCGCACACCGCCTGGCAATACTGCTCAAAATCTGCTGCGGCGGCTTGCAGACCGTGGTTGACATGCACCGCCAATACTTGCCCCGGCCAGCGCGCTGCACAGGCATGCAAAAGTGCGGTGGAGTCCGCTCCGCCGCTGTAGGCAATGGCCAGCGGCAAGCGGGGTTCAAAGGCTGCAATCGCCGCGTCCAGCGGGCGGGTCATGGAGCTGCCAAGGCCTATTTGCCGCTGGCCTTGGTGTCGGTAAAACGACCATAGCTTTGCAGGCGGTCGTAGCGGCGGTCCAGCAGCTCTTTCACGCGCAAGTCGCTCACCTGGCGGAAAGCATCACCCAAAGCGCGCTTGAGGAAAACCGCCGCCTGTTTGTGGTCGCGGTGCGCACCACCGACCGGCTCGCTGACGATTTTGTCCACCAGCCCCAAAGCCTTGAGGCGCAGCGCGGTAATGCCCAGCGCATCGGCTGCATCTTGCGCTTTGTCCGAGGTTTTCCAAAGAATCGAAGCACAGCCTTCTGGGCTGATGACCGAGTAAATGGAATATTGCAGCATCACTACCTGGTCCGCCACCGAAATGGCCAGCGCGCCGCCCGAGCCGCCCTCGCCGATGATGGTGGTGATGATGGGCACTTCCAGCTGGGCCATTTCAAAAATATTGCGGCCAATGGCTTCGGACTGGCCACGCTCTTCGGCATCAATACCGGGGTAGGCACCGGGCGTATCCACAAAGGTGAAAACCGGAAGTTTGAATTTTTCGGCCAGCTTCATTAGACGCAGCGCTTTGCGGTAGCCCTCGGGCTTGCTCATGCCGAAATTACGCAGGCCGCGCTCTTTGGTGTCGCGTCCTTTTTGCTGCCCCAGCACCATACAGGGTGTGCCGTTAAAGCGGGCCAGACCGCCGACGATGCTCAGGTCATCCGCAAAATGCCGATCGCCGTGCAGTTCGATAAAGTGGGTAAAGATTTCGCTGACGTAGTCCAGCGTGTAAGGCCGCTCCGCGTGGCGCGCTATTTTGGTGATTTGCCAGGGCGTGAGGTTGCTGTAGATGTCTTTGACCAGCTGCTGGCTTTTTTTGCTGAGCTGCTCGATCTCGGCGGAAATATCCACCGCCGACTCGTTCTGCACATAGCGCAGCTCTTCGATCTTGCCTTCGAGCTCCGCAATCGGTGACTCAAAGTCGAGAAATGTCTTTTTGGCCAATTTCACCCTCCTCCAGGTTGATGCCCCGCCCCGAACCCCAGTTGCTTAGTAGTCCACCGGCACCGGGTCGAGCGAGCGCCAAATATACCAAGTTGCCACGCTGCAATACGGCGCCCAGG
>JAEMRG010000051.1 GCA_016463455.1 Rhodoferax sp. | reverse complement strand
TTTGACTTTGCCAAACCCAATAGTCTACATGGTGTTGAATTTTGCAAATTTCATGAATTTCGATAACTCGGGTTGGGTGCCTTTGATGGTGACGCAATGCAAAGTAGTGCTGCAACCCCAGTTCCGAGGCTCCTCGGGCTGGGGCCGTACCCGGTGGCTGGCCGGTGACCGCGAGTGGGGACAGAAGATGCAGGACGACAAGGACGACGGTGCGAAGTGGCTGGTCAGCGAAAAACTGGCCGACCCGCGCAGGATGGCGATGTTTGGGTTTTCGTATGGGGGTTACTCGGCATTTGCCGCTGCCGTGCGGCCTAACGATTTGTACAAGTGCGCTATTTCTGGCGCAGGCGTATCGGACATCAAAAGAATCACCGCGCGCAGTTATACGAATCCGTATTTCAAGGATGCGCAGGAGTCCACGATTCGCGGGCTCAATCCCTTTGAGTTTGCCGACAAGATCAAGATCCCCATCATGGTCTACCACGGTGATCGGGACCAGACGGTGCCGCTGAACCAGTCGCAGTTATTTGTAGACCGCGCGAAGTCCTCGGGCCAACCGGTGGACTACCACGTGCTGAAGGACTATGCCCATGGCCCGGCGTGGACGCGTCAGACTATGACCGAGCAGCTTACTCTTATCAGTGACTACCTGAAAACGGGTTGCGGCGGCGGCGGACTCTGATTTGCTCTGAGAAACATAGCTGTTTGCGCACGGGCCACAGGTTTAATTGGCCAAAGAGGGGTATGGAGGTTTACTACCCCCTCCCACCCTAGGGTGCGACATTTTTTTGCTTATTGGCCTCGCGCTATTTTGATAAGCTCCTAAGGAATGCCCAACGCATTCAACAATTTGTCAACTCTAGGTTAAGCTAAACGCTGGTTGATAAGTTAGACCAACATTTTCCAGGAGGCAGTGCAGTGAAAATCAGGACACTATGGATCGCGCTAGTGGTGAGTCAGACGGCGCTGACGATGGCTGCTTTAGCCGCCCAAGTTCCCAAAGGCATTGAGCTTGCCGCAAAGCAAGAGCTCGTGCGCAGCAACGGCCCCGAGCCCGAAACCTTGGATCCGGCACTGGCCGAATCAGTGGGGGCGAACCAAATTACCCGCGATTTATTTGAAGGCCTTACGGCTACCACTACCAGCGGTCAGATGGTTCCCGGCGTGGCAGCGTCTTGGAAGCAGACCAATCCCACCACTTGGGTATTTACCCTTAGGAAGGATGCCAAGTTTTCCAATGGCGAACCCATTACTGCGGAAGATTTTGTGTACGGCTGGCGCCGCTACCTGGATCCCAAGACCGCCTCACCCTATGCCACTACGCTGGCACCTTTCATCCTCAATGGCATGGACGTGGCCGAGAGCAAAAAACCCCTTAACGAGCTCGGCGTGAAAGCCCTTGCTAAAGACCAACTGGAAGTGAAGACGCCGTTTCCCGTGGCATTTTTGCTCGACCTGTTATCGAACACCCAATTTGCGCCCATCCACAAAGCAGTGATCGATAAATTTGGCAAAGACTGGACTAAGCCCGGCAATATGGTGGGCAATGGAGCCTATGTGATGAAGGATTGGCGGGTGAACAGTGCCGTCGTGCTCGAGAAAAATACCCACTACTGGGATGCCAAGTCGGTTGTCTTGAACAAGGTGAGCTATTTGGCTATTGAAGACAGTAATGCGGACGTCAAGATGTTTCAGTCCGGAGAAACAGACTACGTGGAACGTTTGCCGCCCGGCTCGTTTGAACAGTTCAAAAAGAGTAATCCGGCAGACATCAAAAACGGCGCCATGCTGGGCTTGCGCTTTTATGCCTTTAACAACAAAGACCCCTTGCTCAAAGATGTGCGCGTGCGCAAAGCGCTGTCCATGGTGATCGACCGCGATACGCTTGCCAGCAAAGTGACAGCCGATGGCCAGATACCTGCCTATGGGGTGATCGTCAAAGGGGTGAATGGGGCGGATGTCACCGCATATGACTGGGCCGCCTGGCCTATGGAAAAACGGGTTGATGAGGCTAAGAAATTGCTGGTCGCTGCCGGTGTGAAACCCGGAACCAAGATCAATTTCACTTACAACACCGACCAGTACCATAAAAAAATGGCTATTTTTGCGGCTTCTGAGTGGAAAACCAAGCTGGGTCTGGAAACCGAGATGGAGAACATGGAGTTTAAGGTGCTGATGAAAAAGCGGCACGATGGTGAGTTTCAGATCGCCCGCCACGGCTGGGTGGCCGACTACAACGACGCAACTACGTTTTTGACCTTGGTCCAATGCGACTCGGATGCCAATGACAACAAAAATTGCAATCGCAACGCAGAAGATTTGATCAATCAAGGCAATCAGGCTTTGGACCCGGCCAAGCGCAAAGCGCTGCTCACCAGCGCGGCCAAGTTGGTGATGGAAGACTACCCCATGATTCCCTTGTTGCAATACACCTTGCCGCGATTGGTCAGGTCGAATGTAGGGGGCTACTTTGAGAGCAACCCTATGGATCGTTTCCGCAGCAAAGATTTGTACCTGATCAAACGCTGATCTGCCGGGTCACTGCGGGCGCATTGCATGTGGAAATACACCCTACGTCGCATACTTGCGACGTTGCCGACCTTGCTCACGGTGATTACGGTGTGCTACCTGATGCTGCACATGACGCCGGGTGGCCCGTTTGACAGCGAGCGCAAAGTGTCGGCCGCCGTGCTCGCCAATTTGCAAGCCAAGTACCACCTGGATTTACCGCTTTGGCAGCAGTATCTGTACTACCTGAACAATTTGCTGCACGGTGATTTAGGCGCCTCGTTTCGCTACGCCGACTGGTCGGTCAACGACCTGGTGGCCAAGGCCTTGCCGGTGTCTTTGCTCATTGGCGGTTTATCGATGCTGATTGCAGTGTTTTCCGGGGTGTTGTTGGGTATCTGGGCGGCGCTGCGGCAAAACAGCTGGGTAGACCATGCGCTCATGGTTTTTTGCAATATCGGCGGGTCCGTGCCCTCGTTTGTGATTGGCCCCCTGCTCGTGACCGTGTTTGCACTGTGGCTGCAATGGCTGCCATCGGGGGGCTGGAATGAGGGCCAATGGCGCTTTGTCGTTTTGCCCGTTACCTTGCTGGCGGTGATTAATCTTTCCACCGTAGGCCGGGTCATGCGGGGAAGTCTGATCGAGGTGCTTAGTTCTAACTTCATTTTGGCGGCGCGGGCCAAAGGCTTGCCCATGTCCACCATTGTGCTGCGCCATGCTTTGCGGCCGGCGCTCATTCCCGTTATCTCGGTGCTTGGGCCTTTAGCGATTTCCTCGATTACCGCAGCGGTGGTGACCGAGACCTGGTTTTCGCTTCCGGGTTTGGGCAAACTCATTGTCAATGGCGCCTCCAATCGCGACTACACCTTGGTCCTGGGCTTGGTGGTGCTGGTTACTTTTGTGGCGGTGTTGTTCAATTTACTGGTAGATCTGGCGTATGCCTTACTCGATCCCAAAATCCGTTACTGAGGTGGCGCCTGCCGCGCGCAGTCCCTGGCTGGATGCACGGCAACGCTTTATGCGCAACCGGGCGGCGCTTGTCAGTTTGCTCATCCTGGCGCTGATTGCGCTAGTGTGTCTGGTGGGGCCCTGGCTATCGCCCCACGCCTATGACGATACCGATTGGAACCAGATGGGCATTGGGCCGACCTGGGACGGCTGGCATCTCTTTGGTACCGACGAATTGGGACGCGACTTATTGGTCCGCACGCTCATTGGTGGACGGGTATCGCTCACGGTGGGGGTGCTGGCCACCTTGGTGTCGGTTTCAATAGGGGTTGCCTGGGGCGCAGTTGCTGGTTTTGTGGGCGGAAGAGTTGACGCCTTCATGATGCGCATTGTCGATATTTTGTACGCCATTCCCTATCTGCTGATTGCCATCATGATGGTCACCATTTTGGGGCGCGATTTTTATCTCGTGGTGCTCACTATTTCTGCTTTTTCCTGGATGGATATGGCCCGGGTAGTGCGGGGTCAAACCTTGTCGATCAAATCCAAGGAGTACATCGAGGCAGCCCGCGCGATTGGTGTCCCCACGCATCGCATTATTTTTTCGCATGTGGTGCCAAACCTTTTGGGGATCGTCGTGATTTACACCTCCATTACGGTGCCGGGCGTGATACTTACCGAATCCGTCTTGTCTTTTTTGGGTCTGGGGGTGCAAGAGCCTATGACCAGCTGGGGCGTGCTGATTCATGATGGCGCCAACGTCATGGAAAGCAGCCCTTGGATGATTTGGTTCCCCGGCGCGGCTCTTACCCTGACCTTGTATTGCGCCAACTTTTTAGGTGACGGTATGCGCGACGCGCTGGACCCTAAGACCCGATGACTGCCGCCCCCCAAGCCCAAAACGCTGCGCTGCTGCAGGTGCAAGATTTGCAGGTGCAGTTTGCGACCAATGATGGTCCGGTTTATGCCGTTAACGGGCTTAGTTTTGCGCTTCAGCAGGGGGAGACATTGGGCATTGTGGGGGAGTCAGGCTCGGGTAAGTCGCAGACAGCGCTGGCCATCATGGGCTTGCTGGCGCGCAATGGCCGCGCCACCGGCAGCATCGACTACCAGGGCCGCAATTTACTGGCGCTTTCGGAACGGCAACTCAACACCGTACGCGGCAGCCAGATTGCGATGGCCTTTCAAGACCCGATGACTGCGCTCAACCCCTACTTGACGGTTGAGCGCCAGATGACTGAGACCCTGCAACTGCACAAAGGCATGGACCGCAAGGCCGCGCGTGCCAGCGCCATCCGTATGCTCGATGCAGTGAAGATTCCAGCAGCTGCCTCGCGCATTGGCATGTACCCGCATGAGTTTTCCGGGGGCATGCGCCAGCGCGTGATGCTGGCCATGGCCCTGCTGTGTGAACCGGCCATCTTGCTGGCCGACGAGCCCACCACCGCACTGGACGTCACCGTGCAAGCCCAGGTCTTGGCATTGCTGCGCGAGTTGCAAAAAGACATGGGCATTGCAATCTTGCTGATCACCCATGATTTGGGCGTGATAGCGGGCCTGTGCGATCAGGTCTTGGTGATGTACGGCGGGCGCGTGATGGAGCAGGGCAGCGTAGCGCATATTTTTCACCAGGCCTCCCATCCCTATACGCGCGGACTGCTGGGCGCAATCGCCCGTATCGATGGCCCGGGCGGGCCTTTGGTGCCCATAGCGGGCAGTCCGCCGCAGATGGGGCAATTGCCCGCTGGCTGTCCTTTTGCGCCGCGCTGCGCTTGGACTGATGGCCTGTGTGATGCGCAAGTGCCTGGTTTGCAGGATATTGCTGTAGTCCCGTCTGAGCCGGCTTTGCGGTATCCGGCAAAGCGTGCTTGCCATCGCCCGGCAGCATTACTGAATTTGGGGCCAAGCGCAGGAGGGGCACATGGCTGACAGCAAGCCGCCTTTGTTGGAAGTGCGTGATTTGCGAGTCCATTTTCCGGTGCGTTTGGCGGGTGCTTGGCCTTGGGCGCCCTGGGGCAAGGTCAAGGCGGTTGACGGCGTGTCCTTTGACCTGCAGGAAGGCGAGACTTTGGGCATAGTGGGCGAGTCCGGCTGCGGCAAGTCCACGCTGGCGCGCGCTTTGCTCAATCTGCATCCTGCCACTGCGGGCAGCATACTGTGGAAT
Organism: Rhodoferax sp.; assembly: GCA_016463455.1. Classification (GTDB taxonomy): domain Bacteria; phylum Pseudomonadota; class Gammaproteobacteria; order Burkholderiales; family Burkholderiaceae_C; genus Allorhodoferax. The sequence continues at coordinate 4,975 of JAEMRG010000051.1, read as the reverse complement.
GGCCAGCAGATGGTCGGTGCCTCTCAATCCGACTGGATGGCGGTGCGCAAAGACATACAAATGGTCTTTCAGGACCCGCTGGCAAGCCTGAACCCGCGCATGACCGCGGGCCAGATTATTGGCGAGCCGCTGCGCATTCATCGCCCCGAAGTGTCGGCCGCTGACCGCGCGAACAAGGTGCGTGCCCTCATGGACCGGGTGGGCCTGACCGCCCAGCAAGTCAATCGCTATCCCCATGAATTTTCCGGGGGGCAATGCCAGCGCATCGGTATTGCGCGGGCCTTGATTTTGGAGCCCAAACTCGTGGTGTGCGACGAGCCGGTGTCTGCTTTGGATGTATCGATTCAGGCGCAAATTGTCAACTTGTTGGCCGAGCTGCAAAAAGACCTGGGCCTGGCGCTTTTGTTTATCGCGCATGACTTGGCCGTGGTGCGCCATATCAGCCAGCGGGTGATGGTGATGTACTTGGGGCGCACCATGGAAATCGCCAGCCGCGAAGCGCTGTACAGCGCCGCGCGCCACCCTTACTCTCGCGCGCTGCTTTCGGCCATTCCTATTTTGGATCCGGAAATCGAGCGCAATCGTTCTAGGCAATTGTTGGCAGGCGATTTGCCTTCACCTTTGAATCCGCCTTCGGGCTGTGTTTTTCGTACGCGTTGCCCTATTGCACAGGACCAGTGCGCCCGCCACGTTCCGCCAGTGCAAACCGATGCGGATGGACACAGCCACGCTTGCCTAGTGCCTTAGCCCACCGTCACCTTGGCCGCGCCCGATTGGGCCTGCACAATCGTCCCGATGGCATACACCGCCTCCCCCGCATCGCGCAGGGTTTGGGCGCAGGCGTCTGCATGCGCGGCGGCTATCACCACCACCATGCCGATGCCGTTGTTAAAGGTGCGGTTCATTTCCACATCGTCAATGCCGGCGGTCGCTTGCAGCCAGGCAAATAGTTCGGTTTGCGGCCAGCTGCCTTTTACCAACTGGGCCGCGCAGTCCTCAGGCAGCACGCGCGGGATGTTTTCGAGCAAGCCGCCGCCGGTAATGTGCGCCAGCGCCTTGATCGGGTGCGCCGCCAGCGCAGCCAACACGTTTTTCACGTAGAGCCGGGTCGGCTCCATCAAGGCTTGTTTGAACGGCTTGCCATCGAGCGTGGCCGGTAATTGTTCGCCGGCCCGCTCGATGCATTTGCGCACCAGGCTAAAGCCATTGGAATGCACACCGCTGGAGGCCAGGCCCAGCACGGTATCGCCGGGCTTGACATCGGCGCCGCTCAAGATCTTGGATTTTTCTACCGCGCCTACCGCAAACCCGGCCAGGTCGTATTCGCCCGCCGGGTACATACCCGGCATTTCGGCGGTTTCCCCGCCGATCAGCGCGCAACCCGACAGCTCGCAGCCCTTGGCAATTCCGCCAATGACGGCCGCCGCCGTGTCCACATCGAGCTTGCCGCAGGCAAAATAGTCCAGAAAAAACAGGGGCTCGGCGCCTTGCACCAGCACATCATTCACGCTCATGGCCACCAGGTCGATGCCCACGGTGTCGTGCATATTCCACTCAAAAGCCAGTTTCAGCTTGGTGCCTACGCCGTCGGTACCGCTGACCAGCACCGGCTCTTTATAGCGCTTGGGCACCTCAAACAAGGCGCCAAAGCCACCAATGCCTGCTAGCACGCCTTCGCGCATGGTTTTGCGCGCCAGCGGCTTAATCCGTTCAACCAGGGCGTCCCCGGCGTCGATGTCCACACCGGCCGATTTATAGGACAAGGGGCTGGCGGTGGGCGGTGGCGAAGTGGTCATGGAAGGTGCAGGGCTGGGGCAGGCATGCCTGCGAGAGGGGAATCGGGGCGTGCCCGATAGAATCAGCCTTCGATTTTACGGGCTTAGCCCAGCCCCCTTTTGGAGATGCATTGACGGACTCCCAAAAAAGCGCCGCCGCCTGGGCCGCCATTATTGCCTTGTGCGTGCTAACCCTGTGGCTGTTGGCGCCCGTGCTTGCGCCCTTCGTTGTCGCCGCCGTACTGGCCTACGCACTCACCCCCTTGGTGGACTGGCTCGATGCCCGCTTGCGTGGCTTGCTGCCCCGCGTGCTGGCGGTGGTGCTGGTGGAAGTGGGGGTGTTGGTGCTCCTCGTTGGCTTGGTGCTGCTGCTGGTGCCGATTTTGGTCAAAGAGATACCGCTTATGCGAGAGCAGTTGCCCGGTTTTCTGGAGCAGCTCAACGCCGCCGTACAGCCCATGCTGCGCAAACTCGGCCTGCATTTCAGCCTGGAGCCTGCGGGCATCAAAGCCTTTGTTATGACTTACCTCAGCGCCAATGTGGAAGACACCATGGGTTCGGTGCTGTCTTCGCTCAAGCTCGGTGGCAGCGCCGCCTTGGCGGTGGCGGGCAATTTGGTGCTTATCCCGGTGGTCTTGTTTTATCTGCTCATGGATTGGGAGCGCTTTATGACGGGGCTGCGTACGCTGATCCCGCCGCGCTACCGCGAGCGCACCCAAAGCTTTCTGATCGATGCCGACCAGGTGCTGGGCGAATACCTGCGCGGGCAGTTGGTGGTGATGGGCGTGCTCGCGGTGTATTACAGCGTGGCCTTAGCTTTGTTTGGCTTGGATTTGGCGCTGCCCATAGGCACGTTTACGGGTCTGGCGGTGTTTGTGCCTTATCTGGGCTTTGGCTTGGGCCTGGTGCTGGCGTTGCTAGCCGGATTGTTGGAGTTTTCGGCCACTTCTGGCCCCTCCTATGCCCTGACCATGGTGGCCGTGGTCTTTGGCCTGGGCCAGTTGCTAGAGAGCTTCTTCCTTACCCCGCGCCTGGTGGGCGAGCGCATCGGTCTGCACCCGCTGGCCGTCATCTTCGCGCTGATGGCTTTTGGGCAGCTCTTCGGTTTTGTCGGCATTTTGGTGGCCCTGCCGGCCAGTGCTGTGCTGCTGGTGGCCATACGCCGTTTGCGCAGCAGCTATATGGCCAGTGGCCTGTACCAGCGCTAATAGACGGTGATGCGGCAAATCGCGCTCGATATTGCCATGCCCGGCCCGGCGACGCTGGACAATTTCTTCCCCGGCCCCAATAGCGCCGTGCATGCGCACTTGCAGCGCCTGGTGCAGGGCCAGCCAGTGTCAGACGCTTTGGCCGTGCCGACTTACCTCTGGGGCCCTGAAGGAAGCGGTAAGACCCATTTACTGCGCGCGGTGGAAGAAGGCCTGCGCGCGCGCGGCGCCAGTGCCGGGTGGATGGACGCATCTGGCGCCGCGCCGCCCGAATTCGACGAGTCCTGGGCCATGGTGCTGATGGACGATGTGCACCTGTATTCCGCCGAGCAGCAACACAGCGGGTTTCAGTGGTTTGTGCAGGCGCACAGCCTGCAACGTCCGGTGCTGGCCGCGGGCAGTAGCGCACCGGCCGATTTGCTTTTGCGCGAAGACCTGCGCACCCGCCTGGGTTGGGGCCATATATTTGCGTTGCAGCCCCTGGGCGAAGCGCAAAGCCGCGCGGTCTTGCGCCAAGCGGCCGATGCGCGGGGGCTGTTCCTGAGCGACGAGGTGATGGACTACACCTTGCGGCGCTTCAGCCGCGACCTGGGCAGCTTGCTGGCCCTGCTCGATGAGTTGGACCGCTATGCGCTGCAAACCCAGCGCGCTATCACTATCCCCCTGATCCGCTCGATGTTGGAGAACACATGAGTTTGCCCAAGCTGGCCTTGTTTGACCTGGACCACACGCTGATTCCCTTTGACTCCGATTACAGCTGGGGCCAGTTCACCGTGCGCCTGGGTTGGACCGACCCGGTTGAGTTCATGCGGCAAAACGACGCTTTTTACGCCCAGTACAAAGCCGGCACCATGGATATTTTTGAATACGCCCGCTTTGCCACTGCCGCTTTTGTGCAGCGTGGGGAAGAGGCCGCCCGCCAAGCGCATGCGCTGTTTATGGAAGAAGTCGTCAAGCCCGGCCTCTTGCCACAAGCTTTTGAGTTGGTCCGCCAGCACAAAGCCGAAGGCGCTACCGTGATCGTGGTGACGGCGACCAATGAATTTATCACCCGTCCGATTGCCGCCGCCCTGGGGGCTGATGAATTGATGGCTGTTGATTTGCAGCGTGACACCACAGCGGGCGGTAAGGGCTGGTTTACCGGCGAAGTGCGCGGCATACCCAGCTTTCGCGAGGGTAAAGTGGCGCGGGTAGAGGCCTGGCTGGCGGCGCGCAATTTAGGCTGGCAGGACGTGCACAGTACTTTTTACTCGGACTCTATCAATGACCTGCCGCTTTTGGAAAAAGCCAATGTGCCGGTAGCCACCAACCCGGACGAGCGCTTGCGCGCCATTGCCCAGGCGCGCGGATGGCGCATACTCGAACTCTTCGCCTAGAGGCGGTGCGCCCCTCGACCGCATACGCAGGTCCGGCGCAACCCCTGTTTTATGATCAAAAAATTTATTACCAACTTGTTGGCTAAGGCCACCGGCAGCAGCAGTAACGACGGCAAACCCTCACTGGGTAAACGCGTGGACGTGCCGGTGAAAACCCACGGCATCGACCCCACCCTGGTCGATGAGCGCGCCGCCAATGTGGTGCGCACTTTGCAGGATGCCGGCTTTGCGGCCTATGTGGTGGGCGGCGCGGTGCGCGATCTGCTGCTGGGCCTGCGCCCCAAAGACTTTGACGTCGCTACCGACGCCACGCCCGAACAGGTGAAGTCCCTGTTTCGCCGCGCCTTCATCATCGGGCGGCGTTTTCGCATCGTCCACGTGGTCTATGGCCGGGGCCGCGAGCATGAGGTGATTGAGGTCTCTACCTTTCGTGCCTACCTGGACAACGCCGCCGCCGAGCAAGTGGCCGGGAATGAAAAAACCAGTAAAAGTGAGCTCGCCGGCATGAAGCATGCGGTCGACTCCACGGGCCGTGTGCTGCGCGACAACGTCTGGGGCCCACAAGAGGAAGACGCGGTGCGGCGCGACTTCACCATCAACGCCATGTACTACGACC
>JAEMRG010000306.1 GCA_016463455.1 Rhodoferax sp. | reverse complement strand
GACGCTGGCCCCACCATCATCACCTTGCCGCACCTGATCGAGGAGTTGTTTACTCTGTGCGGCAAGCGCATGCAAGACCATGTGGACTTGCGCCTGATGGCGCCTTTTTACCGCATCCGCTTTGACGACGGTACGCACTTTGACTACAGCAACGACGACGAGTCCATGCTGGAGCAAATCGGCCGTATGAGCCCCGAAGACGTGCAAGGCTTTAAGAACCTGATGCAAGCCTCGGAGCGATGCTTTCAGTTGGGCTTTCAAGAACTGGGCTTGGTTCCCTTTGAAACCCTGGGCGATGTGGTCAAAGCCATGCCCAATCTGGCGCGCATGCAGGCCTGGCGCTCTATCTACAGCCTGGTGGCGCAACACATCAAGCACCCCAAGCTGCGCATCGTCATGAGCTTTCATCCCTTGCTCATTGGCGGCAATCCGTATTCAGTCACTTGCGTGTATGCGCTCATCCATGCACTGGAGCGGCGCTGGGGCGTGCACTCGGCCATGGGCGGCACCGGCGCCATCGTGCGCGAACTGGTCCATTTGCTGCAGGCGCGCAATGTACCCATCCGCTACAACACGCCGGTCACCCGCATCCGTGTCGAAAGCGGCCGCGCCCGAGGTGTGGAGCTGGCTGATGGCGAATTTATCCCGGCCGACATCGTGGTCAGCAATGGCGATGCCGCTTGGACCTACCGGCACTTGGTGGAGCCGCAACACCGCAAGCACTGGACCGATAAGCGTATTGCCAAAGGCAAGTATTCGTCCGGCCTGTTTGTCTGGTACTTCGGTACCGACCGCCAGTACCACGATGTGCCGCACCACATGATGGTGTTGGGGCCGCGTTACAAAGGCCTGCTGCAAGATATTTTCAAAAATCACACGCTGTCCAAAGACTTCAGCCTGTATTTGTACCGGCCTACCGCCACCGACCCCTCGCTGGCCCCGCCCGGATGCGATAGTTTTTATGCGCTCTCGGTGGTGCCCAACCTCAGCAGCGGCACCGACTGGCCGGCGGTGACCGAGCAGTACCGTGACGCCATAGCCACCGCCCTGCAAGACAGCGTGCTGCCCAATTTGAAGCAGCATGTGGTCTCGTCCAAAGTCACGACGCCGCAGGATTTTCAAGACCGCTTATGGTCTTACAAAGGTGCGGGCTTTGGGCTGGAGCCCATCCTCACGCAAAGCGCCTGGTTCAGGCCGCACAACCGGTCCGAAGACGTGCAAGGTTTGTTTATAGTCGGTGCCAGCAGCCAGCCCGGTGCTGGCGTACCCAGTGTGTTGATGTCTGCAAAAATGCTTCAAGAGGTGGTGCCCGATGTCACAAGTTTTGTCTGAAAACCAGCCAGACGCTATTCCCAAGGCCTACGACCTGGAGGCTTGCCGCGAGCTGATGCGCGGCGGCTCCAAGTCTTTCTTTGCAGCCTCCAAACTGCTGCCCACGCGCTTGCGCCCACCGGCTATCGCGCTCTACGCCTATTGCCGTTTGGCCGATGATGCGATCGACCTGGGCCAAGACCCCAAGCTGGCCATGCAAGACCTGCAACATCGCCTGGACGAAATTTACGAAGGCCGTCCCGGCACCATGGACGCCGACCGCGCGCTGGCCCACGTGGTGCACCGCTACGGCATACCCCGTGGTTTGCTTGACGCATTGCTCGATGGCTTTTTGTGGGACACCCAGGATCGCCGTTACGAGACCTTGGCCGATGTCGAGGCCTATGGCGCGCGCGTGGCCGGCACCGTAGGCGCCATGATGTCCATCATCATGGGCGCATCCACCGATAACGCCATTGCCCGCGCGTGTGAAATGGGTGTGGCCATGCAGCTGACCAATATCGCCCGTGACGTCGGCGAAGACGCGCGTAATGGCCGTTTGTACCTGCCGCGCGCCTGGTTCCGCGAAATCGGCATGGACGCCGACGCTTGGCTGGCAAACCCGGTGTTTGATGCACGCATTGCCAGTTTTACCCAGCGCTTGCTGCTGCGTGCCGATGTGCTCTACCGCCGTGGCGAATTCGGCTTGGCCGAGCTACCTTGGGACTGTCGCCCCGCCATCCAGGCCGCGCGCTTGGTGTATGCCGAAATCGGCAAAAAACTGGAGCGCGAAGGCCTCAACTCGGTGGACCGCCGCACCGTGGTGTCCACCAGCCGCAAACTGGCGCTGATCGCACGCGCGGCTTCGGTGGCCCTTAAGGCGCCGGCCAGGCCGGCAGTGGCCATCAGCCCGGTGCCTGCCATTGCGTTTTTGGTCGATGTGGTCAGCCGCGACCGCCGTCCCGCCAGTGACAACAAGCCCTGGACTCTTCCTAAACGCAGCTTTGACCAGCGTGTGGAGTGGATGTTGGACTTGTACGGGCGCCTGGAGCAACGCGAGCGGGTCAATCGCTAAACCACGGTGTCGCTCAAACTCGTCGAGGTTGGGATACTGGTATGCGCGGGGGTATTGTTCGTGTGGTGGCAAATGCGTGATCTGCGTATCGCCCGCGAGCAAACGCGACAGAAACGGCTAGCCGAGCAGGCCGCGAAAGCCGCAGATGAGGCGCAAGGCGCACCCGATGCTTCAGTGGGCACAGACAGCGCAAGCGCACAAGACGGAGGGCCGCATGCACGCTGAGCTCAAAGTCATCCACCTAGTTTGTGCGGCGCTGTTTCTGGGCAATGTCATTGTCAGCGGCGTGTGGGCGCTGCT
>JAEMRG010000305.1 GCA_016463455.1 Rhodoferax sp. | reverse complement strand
ACCCTGGCCTTTGCTGAAGCTTGTAAGATCGTCTGGCACTATATTGCTCCCGGAAAGCCGACCCAGAATGCCTTTGTTGAGAGCTGCAATGATCGACTGCGCGACCAGCTGCTGAGCGAGACCTTGTTCCCGTCCCTGCAACATGCTTGCGCTACGCTGGCCGCCTGGTGCAAGGATTACAATACCGAATACCCTCACTCGCGGCTCGGTTGGTAAACGTCCACCGAGTTCACCCATACCTTCGCCTCGCAACGGGCCATGACGCTGCGCAACCCGCAAAGCACCACGCCAGTATGCGTGGCCCAAGCTGCCTAAATGTGCAAACCTCAAACCCAGAGTCTTGCTCACACTAGATAAAAGTAGGGGACAACATTAGTCGACGTGGTAACTGCCATGATAATGCTTTAACGAAAAATTTCTCTAACCGTCTCAAGCGGGTAGTTATCAAGCGCAAAGTCTACAAAACACGCGCACAAGCCAGGCGGGACGTTTGCGAGTATATCGAAATGTTCTACAATCTAAAGTGAAAGCGTGTTAGGAACGGGATGTTGTCGACCGTCGAGTTCGAACGGCAACAACAATTCAGCTTCGAGCGTGTCTAGAAAGCTCTCGGCTATTTAGAGGAATAAAACTTATGGCCGCTCTGATTTCATTCCAAATTAAAGATCGCCCTGATCTACACTTCCGCCCCTTTGCCGTTGATGGCACTGAGGGTCTATCCCAACTCTATAAATTTGATATTGATTGCTTTGGCGATCTCGCCAAGCGCCCGGACACGCTGGAACTGGTCGGTAAAAGGGCCATGCTGCGGTTTGAATTGGAAGGCTCCGAAGCACGAGAAGTTTTTGGCATCATTAAGACCATCACAACTGGCGCACCTTCCAATTACGGTGACGCGCGCTATCGCTTCCAATTGGTGCCATGGCTGGAACGGCTCAATTACTCCCGTGCCAGCCAAATCCACGGCACGGATAAAGAAGTCTCTGTGGTGGATGTGTTGGAATCAGAATTACGTGGCGGCCTGCGCCGCGAAACACGCGTGGAGGATACGGATTTTCGGATCTTCGAACATGAACTGCGCCTAAAAAACCGCGATAGCTACCCGAAGCGCGATCATTTGGTACAGTCGGAAGAGACAGATTTCGCTTTTATCACCCGCTTGGCGGAACATCACGGCATTTACTATTTCTTTGAAAATTCCGCCGGGGTCGAAAAAGTTGTCTTTGCGGATGACAATATGTTCACCAAACCCATTGAGGGTGACATCGCGCTCGATTGGAAACCATGGGGGGCGGGTTCGCGCGCTGGTTCGCCGGATACCATCCAGGCATTTGACGAAACAATCCGCATGATCCCGCGCCGCATGTGGGTGCTGGACTACAACTACCGTGCGCCGCATGTGCCCTTGCTAGCCTCTGCCGAAATCGATTCTCGTGGCTTGGGCCACTGGGTGGAATATGGTTCCCATCACCGCACGCCAGCGGAAGGCAATGTCTTAGCCCGCATCCGGGCGGAAGAAATGCGCAGTAATCAGCGGCGCTGGAATGGCAAATCTGCCGTGGCGCGGCTTAGCCCTGGGCGCAGTTTCAAACTCAATGATCACCCCTATACAGACTGGAACCAGGAATATCTGGTGGTTTCCGTGCATCATGAAGTGCGCGTGCCGATGCCGGGCGTTGAGATCGTGGAAGATTGGGCTGGCTATCGCAATAGCTTTGAAGTCATTCAGCAGAAAACGGCGTTTCGTCCTGCCCGTGTCACGCCCAAACCACGCATGGATGGGCTGATGAATGCCCGCATCGATGGTGCCGGGCAGCGGGACAAGGCGGAACTTGACGATCAGGGGCGCTACCGCGTGCGGGTGCCTTTCGATAATTCGGATACACCTGACGGCAAGGGTTCCCAGTGGGTGCGCATGGCATCGCCCTTTGGCGGTGATGGGGATGGTATGCATTTCCCCCTCGCCCCCGATACGGAAGTGGTTATTGCCTGCGTGAATGGAGACCCGAACCGACCTGTCATTTTGGGTGCGGTGCCCACGCCACGCAATAAAAGCGTCGTGACCCGAGAAAATTCTCTGCGCAACCGCATGGTGACCCGCACTGGCATGGGGTTTGAGATGGGCGCCGATGGCGGTGGCGCTGCCAGCAACAGCATGGGCGGCGGTGCCGCAGCGAATAACCGCATGGCAACGCAAAGCGCTTATGGGCCGGCGCCAGAGGTAGCACCGCCAAATGCGTTCGGTACGGCCACGTGTCCAGGGCAAGAACTAGAAACCGCGACCCAATCGCTTGCTGCGCCGTCTGCGCTTATGCCAACCGTTGACGCGACAAATGCGAATTATGCACGCATTTATGTCAGCACTGATGCAGCGACAACCGGCTACACGCGCATGGGAGCAAAACCCACTGACAATGAGCCAACCGACCTTACATCACCCGGGAAGTTAGGCCGCGAACCGATCGAATCAATCGATTTCTCAGGTACAGGCCCCAGCGCCAGCGCGAATATGAGCGGCGCGAATGATCCAGCACAGAGAGACGAACTTTTTGACGCTAAATCAGGTATCTACAGTACCACCTCAGGCGAAAGCTTTCTTAACGCGGGCAACAATATTGGGTTTCAGGCAGGCGAAAATATTGTTCTTCAATCTGGCAAAGACACCAGTATAGCGGCGAATGCTGGCACGCTG
>JAEMRG010000050.1 GCA_016463455.1 Rhodoferax sp. | reverse complement strand
TTCATATCCCGGTGGGCTATCTGTATTGCATCGGCAACCCGCGTACCGATTGGCTGTTCAAAACCGAGCCCGAAGCCGGGCTCAACGGCCGCAGCCTGATTTACCCGCGCGGAAAAACGCTGGGCGGCTGCAGCAGTATCAATGGCATGATTTATATGCGCGGCCAGTCACGTGATTACGCCCGCTGGTCCGATGTGACCGGTGAGCCGCAATGGAGCTGGGACAACAGCCTGCCTTACTTCCAACTCCACGAAGACCACTACAAGGGCGCCAACGCTTTGCACGGCGCGCGCGGCAGCGCACCGGCGCTGATGCAGGACGGCGATACCCCCTACCGCGCGCTGCTGCGCCACCACAACGCGGGCGGCGAGTGGCGGGTGGATAAACAGCGCCTGCGCTGGGAGGTACTGGAAGCCTTTGCCCAGGCGGCGGTGCAAGCGGGCATTCCGGCGACCGAAGACTTCAACCAGGGCGATAACGAAGGCGTGGGCTTTTTTGAAGTCAATCAAAAAAATGGCTGGCGCTGGAACACGGCCAAGGCCTTTTTGCGGCCCACCTGCTACGCGCGGCCCAACTTTGAACTCTGGACCGGCGCGCAGGCGAGTGAACTCGTACTCGAAAACCACCCGGGCACTGCCAAGCCTTTGCGCTGCAGCGGCGTCAAGGTTTGGAATGGCCAGGAAATGGTGACGGCCCATGCGCGGCGCGAAGTTATTTTGAGCGCTGGTTCGGTCGCTTCGCCGCAGTTGCTGCAACTCTCGGGCATAGGGCCGGCCCGGCTGCTGCAATCCAAGGGCATTGCTCTGCGGCTGGACTTGCCGGGTGTGGGCGCCAATTTGCAAGACCATTTACAAATCCGCACGGTTTTCAAAGTGAAAAACACGCCCACCCTGAATACGCTGGCCTCCAGCCTGTGGGGCAAAGCACGTATCGGTTTGGAATATCTTTTGAAACGCAGCGGGCCCATGAGCATGGCGCCCAGCCAGTTGGGCGCTTTTACCCGCAGCGACCCGCAGCAGCCTTATCCCAATATCCAGTACCACGTACAACCGCTCAGCCTGGACGCATTTGGCTCACCGCTACACACCTTCAATGCCATGACGGCCAGCGTTTGCAATCTGAACCCGAGCAGCCGAGGCACGGTGAACATTCGCACCCCAGACTTTCGCGACGCCCCGGCGATTGCACCCAACTACCTCAGCACCGATGCCGACCGTAAAGTGGCCGCCGATTCGCTGCGAGTGACCCGGCGCATCATGGCGCAAAGCGCGATGCAAGCCTTCGCACCCGAGGAATACAAGCCCGGCCTGCAGTACCAGAGCGACGAAGAGTTAGCCAAGCTGGCCGGTGATATTGCCAGCACGATTTTTCACCCGGTAGGCACCACCAAAATGGGCCGCGCCGATGACCCACTGGCGGTCGTGGACCCGCGCCTGAATGTGCGTGGCGTGGCCGGACTGCGCGTGGTCGATGCTGGCGTGATGCCCTTTATCACCAGCGGTAACACCAATTCACCCACCCTGATGATTGCTGAGAAGGCCGCCCAGTGGATTAGCGAGGACGCCCAGAACCAAGGGGAAACACGCAAGGGTAAATCCTGATGCTTATCCGGCTCCACAGCGCTACAGTGCGCAGGTGCCTCGATACAGGCCACACTTCGAAAAGCGAAGGGCAGCCCACCTGGCCGCGAGCGATTCCGAGGAGACCATAAGAACCTGGCGCTGCCAAGGTTCACCTACCTCTCCAAGAGGCAAAAAGCACTGACCTTGTCAGTGCTTTTTTTTGTCCCTTCTTTTTGCTGGCTGGTTCATTAGCGACTCGCTTGCAAGACCCTACACTTGGGCGGGCTTGGGCGTCGTGGACGTGCGACCCCAGCGCCCGCATACCTGCGACCCCTTTTTTTCCGTACCCCACTCCCCGCATGGAATTGCTGCTTGTTTCCGCCGCTTCGCTGCTAGCTGGCTTTGTCGATTCAATCGTCGGAGGCGGTGGATTGATTCTGGTGCCTGCTTTGTTTGCAGTGTTTCCGTCCGCGCCGCCGGCCACCTTATTTGGCACCAACAAAGGCGCGTCCATCTGGGGCACGGGACTGGCCACCTTGCAATACAGCCGCCGGGTCAGCATGGCTTGGCGCGCGTTGCTGCCGGCGGCGCTAGCGGCCTTGCTGGCCGCATTCGCCGGCGCCTGGCTAGTCACCGTAGTCTCGCCCGAATTGCTTCGCAGAATTCTGCCTGGCCTTTTGGTCTTGTTGCTGGCCTATACGCTGGCGAAAAAAGACTTAGGGCGCGAACATGCGCCACGCTTTGCAGGCCGCCGCGAAGCGCTGGTACTTGCAGCCATCGGTGCGCTAGTGGGTTTTTACGATGGTTTTTTTGGGCCGGGGACCGGCAGTTTTTTTGTGTTCTTGCTGGTGCGTGTGGTCGGCTACGACTTTTTGCATGCATCGGCCAGCGCCAAGCTGCTCAATACCGCCAGCAATCTGGCGGCCCTGGTCTTGTTCGCCTGGAAAGGGCATGTCTGGTGGCATCTGGTGCTGGCCATGGCGCTGTCCAATATGGTGGGCAGCCTGGCGGGCACCCATTTGGCGCTCAAACACGGCACCGGCTTTGTGCGCGTCGTGTTCATGCTGGTGGTAGCGGCTTTGATTGCCAAAACCTCATGGGATGCGTTTCTGGCCTGATGCAGCGAGGCGCTTAGGGTTTTACGACCAAGCCTGGCGGCTCAGCGCTTTGCAAAGGCGGCGGCCAGCTGACCTCGGCTACCGTGCGCGGTTTGCCGATGGGTGCGGTGGCCTGGCCTTTGCGCACGGCGGCCAAGTCCTCGTCATTGGGGTATTGCTGCAACAGCCAGTAATCAAATACGCGCCTGGCAATCGGCGCTGCCGACGTGGATCCGAAGCCTGCGTTTTCCACAATCACGGCCAGCGCGATTTTCGGCTCGTCAGCGGGCGCAAATGCGATATACAAGGAATGGTCGCGTTGGTGCTCCTCCATGCGCGCCGCATTGTATTTTTCGTTCTTGGCCAGGCTCACCGCCTGGGCTGTGCCAGTCTTGCCGCCGCTCAAGTAACCAGCGCCGGCAAACGAGCGCGCCGAGGTGCCTTCCTGGGTCACGCCGACCATGGCCTGCACAATCACCTGGATGTTTTCAGGTGAAAGCTTCAGGTCTTGGGGGGGTGACGCCGGGCGTTCGATGCGCGCATGCTTGCTGGCGTCTTCCGTGGCCAGCACCAGACGCGGGGTGTATTTGATTCCTTTGTTGGCCACAGCGGCCGTGGCCTGCGCCAGCTGCAGCATGGTAAAGCTGTTGTAGCCTTGGCCTATGCCCAGCGAAATCGTCTCACCCGCGTACCATTTTTGATGCTCGGGCTTGCTGTAATAGCGCCGCTTCCATTCCTGGCTGGGCAGCACTCCTCGCACTTCGCCCAGCACATCGATGCCGGTCGTCTGGCCAAACCCCAAGGGCTTCATAAAGTCGTGCATGGTGTCCACGCCCAACTCATTCGCCAGCGAATAAAAATAGGCGTTACTCGACTCGACAATCGCCCGGCGCATATCCATGATGCCGCCGCGTTCATTTTCCGGACTGCCAAAGCGGTGGCCGCCAAACATGTAAAAGCCCGGGTCGTTGATCAAGGTGCTGGATTTGCGCGTGTCCGTCTCCAGCGCAGCCAGCGCCATAAAGGGTTTATAGGTAGAGCCCGGCGGATAGGTGCCACGCAAAGCGCGGTTGAGCAAGGGCTTGTCCGGCGATTCATTGAGCATTTGCCAGCTGTCCTGGTCGATACCTTCGACAAATAAATTTGAATCAAAAGTAGGTTTGCTGACAAAGGCCAAGACATCGCCGTTTTGCGGGTTGATGGCCACCAGCGCGCCGCGCCGCGCGCCAAACATGCTCTCCACCAACTGCTGTAGCTTGATGTCGATGGTCAAAACCACCGTATCGCCTGGCGTGGCTTTGCTGCTGCTCAGGCGTCGCGTGGCACGGCCGCCGGCAGAGGTTTCAATATGTTCGACGCCGGTAATGCCGTGCAACTGGCGCTCAAAACTTTGCTCCACGCCGAGCTTGCCGATGTATTCGGTGCCTCGGTAATTGGCCTGGTCATCGTCGTCTTCGATTTTTTCTTTTTCGCTTTGGTTGATGCGCCCGATGTAGCCGATCACATGGCTGGCCAATTCGCCGTAAGGGTAATTGCGAAACAAGCGTGCCTTGATCTCTACGCCGGGAAAGCGAAAACGCTGGGCTGCAAAGCGTGCCACCTCAACATCGGTCAAGCGGTTGCGCAAAGGCAGGGACTCAAAAGTCTTGGACTCGTCGAGCAGTTTTTTGAAGCGGCGGCGATCGCGCGGCGTGACTTCAATGACCTCGGATAAAGCGTCTATGGTTGCTTCGAGCCCATTGGTTTTTGAAGGCGTTATTTCAAGCGTGTAAGCCGAATAATTACTGGCCAGCACAATACCGTTGCGGTCCTGAATCAAGCCCCGGTTGGGCACGATAGGCACGACGGCAATGCGGTTGCTTTCGGCCTGCGCCAGCAAATCATCATGGCGCCAGAGCTGCAAATACATCAAGCGCAGCAGCAACAGCAAAAAGCAGAACAACACCAATATCGTGAACACAAAAATGCGCTGCCGAAAGCGGTGCAGGTCGTGATTGATATTACGCAAGTCCATGGTGTACTTTGGCTAGAGCGGACGGTTGTCGTCCGGGTCCGGCGCGCGGCGCTGCGGCGCCAGCAGCATCGAACTGATTACCGGCCACAGCAGTGCCTCACCTACCGGTGCCATCAGCACCCACCAGCCCGGAAAATTGCCACCGATCATGGCGTTGAGCAGTAGCTCCACCGTGTGCACCAGCGCAAATAAGGGTAGTACTTGCATGGTTTGCTCACGCAAACTGAACCAGAGCAAGCGGCGGTGCACCATGATCGCAAAGTAGCTCAGCACCGTATAAGCCATGGCGTGCTGTCCGAGCAAGCCGCCCTGGTACACATCGAGCATCAAGCCGAACACAAATGCGGCGGCAATGCCCACCCGCATGGTCTGGTGTACCGTCCAAAACACCAGCACGATGGACAGCACATCAGGCGCCCAAGCGGCGCGGCCCCACAGCAGCATATTGCCCAGCATGTTGACAGCAAAAGCCAATAGCAGACTCAGCCATAAAAAAGCGGGGTTCACCGGCATGAGCAGGCGTTGACCTGGGCGCATGATCATCGGCGGCCTCCGCTTCGCACAGGCTTGTGCTCGGGCTCGGGAGGCGGTCGTGCCACAGCGGCCTGCGATGCCGGTTGCAGCACCAACACATGGCGGGTGCCCGCGACCATGGCGATAGGCACGCATTCGATACGGGCAAACACCGCTTCGGTACGCCGCTCCACTTTGTCCACGCGCGCCACCGGCAAGCCCGGCGGATAGACGCCATCGACACCGCTGGTAGTGAGCACATCGCCTACCGTCACATCCGCATTGGCGGCCATAAAGCGCAGTTCCAGCGCATCGGCATTGCGGGTGGTTTCACCATAGGCGACACCGCGCGCGCCAGTGCGCACATTGAGCACCGGAATCGCCTGGTCGCGGTCGGTAATCAGGGTCACTTCGCTGGACAGGGGAAAGACGCGCGTCACCTGGCCGATCACGCCAAACTCATCAATCACCGGTGAGGCCAGATACACGCCCTGGCGCTCGCCCTTGTCCAGCACCACTTTGCGGGTGTAGGGGTCGGCAGCGTCGTACACCACCTGGGCGGCTAGCGTGCCGGGCAATTGGCGCTCTTGCAAATTCAAAATGCCGCGCAAACGTTGATTCTCCAGCGTGAGCTGTTCGGTTTGCTGGGCGCGCTGGCGCTGCTCGGCCAATTGCTGACGCAATTGGCGCAGCGCGATTTCATTGACGAACATGCCGTCCATACGCTCATTGGCCTGCCGCGTTAAAACCAAAGGTTGCAACACCAGCCATTGCAGCGGGTAGAGCGCGGTAGCAATGCTGGCGCGCAAGGGCTGCACCATGTGAAACCGCGCATCGGCCACCATGAGCAAAAGCGCCATGGCGCTGAACAGCACCAAGCGCGACAGGGCCGAGGGGCCTTGTCGGAAAAACGGGGGGGGGTCTCGGCCCAGCGAAGCCAGCGCCATCGCTGCGTCCGGCGCTTACTCGTTGGTGAAAATAGAGCCCAAGCGTTCCATTTGTTCCAGTGCGATGCCGCAACCGCGCACAACACAGGTCAAGGGGTCTTCGGCTACCAGCACCGGCAAGCCGGTTTCCTCAGCGAGCAAGCGGTCCAGGTCCCGCAAGAGCGCGCCGCCGCCGGTGAGCATCATGCCCCGGTCAGCAATGTCGGCGCCCAGCTCGGGCGGGGTTTGTTCCAGCGCATTTTTTACGGCCGAAACGATGTTGTTGAGTGGGTCAGTCAGCGCTTCCAAAATTTCATTGGAAGAAATGGTGAAGGAGCGGGGCACGCCTTCAGACAGATTGCGGCCGCGCACTTCCATTTCCTTGACTTCAGAGCCGGGGAAGGCCGAGCCGATTTGCTTTTTGATGGCTTCCGCCGTGGGCTCGCCAATCAGCATGCCGTAGTTGCGACGGATGTAGTTGATGATGGCCTCGTCAAACTTGTCTCCGCCCACGCGCACGCTGCCTTTGTAAACCATGCCACCCAAAGAGATGACGCCCACTTCGGTGGTGCCCCCGCCAATGTCCACCACCATGGAGCCGCAGGCCTCGGAGACCGGCAGCCCGGCGCCGATGGCCGCTGCCATCGGCTCTTCGATCAGGTACACATCGCTAGCGCCGGCGCCCAAAGCCGATTCGCGGATAGCGCGGCGCTCGACCTGGGTGGAGCCACAGGGCACGCAAATAATGATGCGCGGGCTGGGCCGAAACACGCTGCGCGGATGCACCATCTTGATGAACTGCTTGAGCATCTGCTCGGTCACGGTGAAGTCGGCAATCACGCCGTCTTTCATGGGACGGATAGCTTCAATATTGCCGGGCACCTTGCCCAGCATGGCCTTGGCTTCTTTGCCGACCGCTTGGATGGATTTTTTGCCTTGCGGACCGCCTTCGTGGCGGATGGCGACCACCGAAGGCTCGTCGAGCACAATGCCTTTGTCGCGCACAAAAATCAGGGTGTTGGCGGTGCCCAAGTCAATGGCCAGATCGGTAGAAAAGTAACGGGTGAAAGCTCCAAACATGGCGTGTCCTTGTCGACATGCAGCGCGGTCGCATGCTGCATCGTCTGTGTAATGTCGGTAAATGGCTGAATTCAGGCGCAAACGGCAGCGCAAAACGCCGTGCAGGCCAAAGGCGGGATAATAACCCATTGCCCCAAAAATCCCGCCTTACGCAAGTTGCTGGAGGCAGCAAACCACCCTGTAAAGACCGCTTTTTTCACATGTCCCTGACTCCCCACGATATAGATCGCCTAGCCCAGCTGTCCCGGCTGCAGTTTGAACCGCCCGCCGCCGAACGCCTGCTGGGTCAGCTCAATGGTTTTTTTGAAATCGTTGAACAAATGCGCGCGGTAGACACTAGCGGCGTCGTACCCATGGCGCACCCGGTCGATGCCATGCAAGATTTAACTAAGGCGATTGCCGACGCCGACGAACTCGGCATGACGTTGCGTCTGCGCGAAGATTTGGTGAGCGAGCCCAACCAGCGTGAGGCCAACCAGCGCAGTGCGCCTGCGGTCGAGCGCGGCCTGTTCTTGGTGCCGAAAGTGATCGAGTAAGCCATGTCTGAGTTGCACAATAAAAGCGTGGCTGATTTAGCGGCCATGCTGAAAAACAAGGAAGTCAGCGCAGTGGAAGTGGCTACGCGTTTTCTGGCACGCATGGGCGGCAACCCGCACAACGCTTTTTTAGATATCCACAGCGAAGTCACTCTGGCGCAAGCCCAGGCCTCGGACGACAAGATCGCGGCAGGCACCGCAGGCCCTTTAGAAGGCGTGCCCATCGCGCACAAAGACATTTTTGTCACTCAAGATTTCGCCACCACGGCGGGCTCCAAGATATTGCAAGACTACCGCTCGCCGTTTGATGCCACCGTAGTGACGCGTTTGCGCGATGCAGGCATGGTGACTTTGGGCAAACTCAATTGCGATGAATTCGCTATGGGCTCGGCCAATGAAAACTCGGCTTACGGCGCGGTCACAAACCCCTGGGACATCACACGCATTCCCGGTGGATCGTCTGGCGGCAGCGCAGCGGCAGTGGCAGCGCGCTTGACGCCTGCGGCCACCGGCACCGACACCGGCGGCTCCATCCGCCAACCGGCAGCTTTTTGCGGCATTACTGGCATCAAGCCTACCTACGGCCGCGCCTCGCGTTACGGCATGGTGGCCTTTGCCTCCAGCCTGGACCAGGCCGGGCCGATGGCGCGCAGTGCCGAAGACTGCGCTTTGTTGTTGTCAGCCATGTGCGGCCCCGACCTGGACCGGGATTCGACTTCGCTGAATGTGGCGAAGGAGGATTTTTCTCTCGGGCTTATGCAGCCGCTGCAAGGTGTACGCGTGGGTATTCCGAGCGAGTTTTTTGGCGAGGGCTTGGCCAGCGATGTGCGCAGCACCATCGATACTGCCTTGAAGCAACTGCAAGCGCAAGGCGCCAAATTGGTGCCCATCGCATTACCGCGCACCGAGTTATCTATTCCGGTGTACTACATCATCGCCCCGGCCGAAGCGTCGAGCAACCTTAGCCGTTTTGATGGCGTGAAGTTCGGCCACCGTGCCAAGGAATTTTCAGACCTGGCCGACATGTATGAAAGAACGCGTAGCGAGGCGTTTGGCGACGAAGTGAAGCGCCGCATCATGATCGGCGCTTATGTGTTGTCGCACGGTTATTACGACGCCTACTACCTGCAGGCGCAAAAAATACGCCGCATGATTGCTGACGATTTCCAGCAGGCCTTCAGCCAATGCGACGTAATTGCCGGCCCGGTTGCACCGACTACCGCATGGAAACTCGGCGATAAATCGGATGACCCGCTGGCCAATTACTTGGCTGATATCTTTACCCTGCCTGCGTCGCTGGCAGGTTTGCCCGGCATGAGCCTGCCGGTCGGTTTTGGTGAAAACGGCATGCCCGTAGGCATGCAACTCATCGGTAATTATTTGCAGGAAGCGCGCCTCTTGAACGTGGCGCATCAGTACCAATTGCACACCGACCACCACACCCAAGCTCCCGGAGGTGCCGCATGAGCGCCGCCAAACTAGTCCACGGCTACGAAGTCGTCATTGGCTTTGAAACCCACGCCCAACTCTCCACGCAAAGTAAGATTTTCAGCCGCGCGTCTATCGCTTTTGGTGCCGAGCCCAACACGCAAGCTTGCGCCGTGGACCTGGCCTTGCCGGGCACGCTGCCGGTAATGAACAAGGGCGCAGTGGAGCGTGCCATCGAACTTGGGCTGGCGCTGGGCTCGCACATCGCAGAGCGCAGCGTGTTTGCGCGCAAAAACTATTTTTACCCTGATCTGCCCAAGGGCTACCAAATCAGCCAGTTTGAAATCCCCGTGGTGCAAGGCGGCGCGGTGTCTTTCTTTTTAGGCGATGAGAAAAAAACGATTCGCCTGGTGCGTGCGCATTTGGAAGAAGATGCGGGAAAGTCCTTGCACGAGGATTTCATTGGACAGTCCGGCATCGACCTGAACCGCGCCGGCACGCCTTTGCTGGAGATCGTCACCGAGCCCGATATGCGCTCCAGCGAAGAGGCCGTGGCCTACGCCAAAGAGTTGCACAAGATCGTCACCTGGATTGGCATTTGCGACGGCAATATGCAAGAGGGCAGTTTCCGCTGCGACGCCAATGTGTCGGTACGCAAACCCGGCGCGCCTTTGGGCACACGGCGTGAAATCAAAAACCTCAACAGCTTCAAGTTTATGCAGCAAGCCATCGACTATGAAGTGCGTTGGCAGATCGAGCAGATCGAAGACGGCCACGCGATACAGCAAGCCACCGTCTTGTTCAACCCCGACACCGGCGAGACCCGCGCCATGCGCACCAAAGAAGACGCCGCCGATTACCGCTATTTCCCCGACCCGGATTTGCCACCGCTGGTGATATCGCGCGAATGGGTGGAGCGCGTGCGTAGTGAGATGGCCGAACTGCCCCGCGTGATGGCCGAACGTTTTGTCAATCAATATGGCTTGCCTGAATACGATGCCGCGCAACTGACGCAAAGCAAAACCGTGGCCGCCTACTTTGAAGCGGTGGCCGAGGCCTGCGGCCAGGCCAAACTTGCCAGCAACTGGATCATGGGTGAAGTTTCACGTCGTCTGAATGCCAGCGAAATGACCTTCGAACAGACGCCTGTGAGCGCCGCGCAACTGGCTGCTTTGATTGGCCGTATCACTGACGACACCATCAGCAACAACGCAGCACGTCAGGTTTTTGACGCCTTGTGGACCTCGACTTCGAACGATGTAACAGTAGCCATTAAAGGGGTCGGAGCAGTTGGAGCAGTTGGGTCAGTGAGTGAGGTCGATGCCATCATCGAGGCCAAAGGCCTTAAGCAAATGAACGACACCAGCGCCTTAGAGGCGATCATCGACGAGGTGTTAGCCGCCAACCCTAAAAACGTCGAAGAGTTCAAAGCTGGCAACAGCAAAGCCTTGAACGGTTTGGTCGGCCCCATCATGAAAGCCAGCAAAGGCAAGGCCAATCC
>JAEMRG010000304.1 GCA_016463455.1 Rhodoferax sp. | reverse complement strand
TGGCTTTGGCAACGGTAACCTGGCAATGGAGTGTGTCCCGCATGGAGGCGGGGCGTTCTGGCGTGCTCGGGATTGCCGAACTTGCCATGGCCTTATTGTCCGCGACACTCATCGGCGGCTCAATGCTGGGCGCTGGTGAATGGGCCGGTGCCGCCTTGATTGCTGGCGCCGCCCTGCTGGTCGCTCTGGAGCCTGATTCTCAGGATCAAAACGCCTCGGGCTGAAGCCTAGCGGGGCCCGATTCAAGGGCCTACTTTTGGCGTACACGCTGACAACCCGGGGTTTGTGCCGCCGAGTGGCTCCGGCCCGCTAGCGCATCTGATGGAGTGACTACTAGGGTAAGTCCCATCACATCCTCATTCCATTTTGGCGAAAATAATGCACCATAAGGATAAATTGTTTCCCTTGGGGAATTTTCAGACTCCAGCTTTGGATATTTATGAAACGAAAGTGTGAACTGTTTATGCATGCATTGCCAATTGCTCGCGGGCAAAAAAATGGCCTGGAGGCGGCTGTGCGGCGTTGGCTAATGACCCCAAGGGCGTGTCGCACGCTAAGGGCAAACCGGCTATTTGCATTGAACGTATGTTGAGCCGCCCGAAGTATGAGGGCCTCAGTCCCCTGCAAGGCAGCTCGCACTTGCTGGTCGCTGACGGCGCAGGTGCCCGGGCCATTACCGATTTGGCGCGTCGCCTGCCGCCAGACTGGTTTGCAGATGCCCACATCATCTATATACCGGGTGACTCCGGCCCTGCTGCCGCCCCTTTTTCTGAGGCACTGCAAGCTTTGCGGCCCCGCCAATGGCACCAAGCGCCCAGCATTGCCAGCGCTTTACCGCGTATCGCCAAAGTCTTTGCAGATGCGCACATGGGCTTGTGCTTGTATTTGGCCGGGACGGAGGGACTGATCGGGCAAGTAATGCAGTTAGCCCTGCAAGGCGGCATCGACCACACCACCATAAGTACCGAGCACCGTGGCTCCTTGGCCCGGCGTATGCAGTGTGTGCATTGCAAGGGCATCACCGAGGGCGTAACTACCCAGCCAGCGCAGTGCGCGCACTGCAAACTTTGGCTACTGGTAAGAGACCACTATTCGCGGCGTATCGGTGCTTTCCAAGGAGTTTGTATTCATGCGGAAGAGCCTGACAACATTCCTTTAGCCATTCCAAGTTTTCTATGAGTGCCGAACACCTCAAAATTCCGGTACGAGTGACCGAAGTCCAGCCGGTCAATGCCCTGGTTACCCGCTTTTCTTTTGCCGCGCTGGACGGCGCACGCCTTCCGGTGTTTTCTGGCGGCTCCCATGTGATCGTCGAGTTTGGTGCATGTAGGAATCCCTATTCGCTGATGGGCAACCCGTTTGAAACCCAGAGCTACAGTATTTCCGTGCGCCGTGACGATGCCGGGCGGGGTGGCAGTCTGTTCCTGCACCAGCACGTCAAGGTGGGGGATACCGGTTTGATCGGGCACCCGGTCAACCTGTTTTCTCTCAATTTGCGAGCGCACAAGCACTTATTCATCGCTGGCGGGATTGGGATCACCCCGTTTATTGCCCAAATGGAGCAGCTGTCTCAAGCGGGGCAGCGGGCGACACCGCCTTTCGAATTGCACTACTGCGCCCAAAGTGCCGATCTGGCTGCCTACGCCAGCGCGCTCAAGGAAAAATATCCGGGGCGCGTTACGACCTATTTCGATATTGAAAAGCAAAAATTGAATTTGGAATTGCTTTTGCAAGGCCAAGCCCTAGGCACCCATCTTTATGTATGCGGGCCCGCTGGAATGATTGATTGGGTGCGCAAAACAGCGGCCGGTCTCGGTTGGCCGGACAAGTTGGTGCATTTCGAACATTTTTCTGCCCCGCAAGCCGGTGGCCGTTTTACCGTGCAACTTGCGGCATCGGGAGGCAGCTTAGAGGTCAGCGAGCGCCAGAGCTTTCTGGAGGCCTTAGAGGCTGCCGGCCTCAATCCGCCTTATTTGTGCCGAGGCGGCGCCTGCGGTCAGTGCGAGACGCGGGTTATCGCGTGTGATGGGGTCCTCGACCACCGCGACCATTGGCTCAGTGAAGCAGATCAACGCAGCGGTGAAAAAATTATGCCTTGCGTATCGCGCGTCATAGGCCAATCCATCACCATTGACCGCTGAGTGCCAGCGACGTGCCGGGTATTGCGAGTGATTAATCAGGAGTAATGTGTGAGTCAAAACGTGCTGCAATTCAAAGACGAAACCTTTCGGGATGATTTTGTTTACTTCAATTCCCCAGGGGCAATTGATCGCTTCCCCTTTCCGTTTGACAAGGACAGCTATATGTATGCTGTCAATATGGAGCCCCACACCAACGGGCGGGTAGGTACTGTGTATGAGAAGTCGTTTGACGTAGACGAGCACTACGTGGCCGAAATGCGTGAGCGCGCACTGACCCTGCTAGAGGATCCTTTGCGTTGCCAATCACTGCCGCATATGACCTTAGCGGGCTGGGACTTGTTGGAGTTGATCATGACGCATAAAGCGCGTGATTATCCCGATTTGTTTGAGTTGCATCGCGATGGATTGCAATGGCGCTGGCTCAACAAGCCGCTAGGCATTGAACAGTCCTTTACTTTCGGGGACGAAGCGACCTTGCCTTATGGACCTATGGAGTACATCACGCGCCAAAGCCAGGGTGACTGGTGTGTTTTGGACCAACGCGACGCAAACTTGTGGATGGATGCGGGCATGGTGAC
>JAEMRG010000049.1 GCA_016463455.1 Rhodoferax sp. | reverse complement strand
CTTGCAAGCCGAGGGAGCGATGGGGCAAGAGCAATACGATATTGTTTTGTTATAAACAATACGCCAAGCCTGTATGCAGCAATACGCCATATTGACTTACCACCAGATTGAGATGGCGCCCCCGCCTCCCGCAGCGTTTCGCAGTCTGTATGTGGCGCCGTCGTCTTTTGCCAGGCAGATGCGATGGCTGAATAACTTGGGCTATCGCGGTCTATCTATGCGCGACTTGATGCCGTATTTGCGCGGTGAAAAATTCGGCAAGGTGGTAGGTCTGACCTTTGACGATGGTTATTGCAATAACCTGCAGCATGCGCTGCCCGTTTTGCAAGAACTGGGGTTTACCGCGACTTGCTATGTCATGAGCCAATTGCTGGGGCAAACGAATGTGTGGGATATTGAAAACGGAGTGAAGCAGGCAGATTTGATGACTGCGGCGCAGATCAGGCAATGGGCGCAGGCGGGTATGGAAATCGGCGCGCACACCCAAACCCATTGCAAATTGCCGCATATGCCAGATGATGTTGCGATGCGAGAAATCGCTATCTGCAAGGCGGACTTGGCCGAACTATTGGGTGAGCCAGTGGCGCATTTTTGCTATCCCTATGGCTTGTACGAGGCGCGACATGCGGTGATGGCCCAAGACGCGGGCTACCAAAGCGCCACTACGACACAACGCGGCAAAGTGCAAGCGGGGTCTGATTTATTTCAATTGCGCCGCATTCCGGTGGTGCGTTCTACGTATATGCCGCAGTTTTTGCTCAAACTGCTGACCAGCTATGAAAACGCGAAGAGCGCCTAGGCCATGACCGGTGAAACGCTTGCAGGCAGAAAACCCAAAGTAGCCATACTTTCGCGCAGTTTTAGCAAAAGTGCAGGTGGTGCAGAAAACTATGCGGTGAATCTGGCTGAACAAGTTACCAATGAATTTGAAGTCCATGTGTTTTGCGAACGGTCCGATGGTTCGCACCCTGGTATCTGCATTCACCGCATGGGCCGTACGATCAAGCGGCCGCGCTGGATAGCCTTGTGGTTGTTTGCATGGTGGTCGTGGCGACAAACGCGCCAAGGGTTTGCAATCGTGCATTCGCATGAAAACACCTGGCACGGCAATGTGCAGACGGCGCATGTGCGCCCGATGCGCTACAGCTTGTTTGCACGTACCGACAATCCTTTTTTCAAGGCCTTGGTGTACCTCAAAATTTTCACCAGCCCGCGCTTAATGGCGCATTTGTGGCTTGAAAGCTTGCGCTTTCGTGGCGATGAGAATCGTGTGGTGATTGCGGTAGCGCCAGCTTTGAGAGATCTCATTGCATCTTCTTACGCCGTGAATACAAACCGATTGCGGGTAGTGCCTCCAGGGATTCATATGGCGGGTGCGTCGGATGTAGGTGGCTCGCCAGCCTTGTCTAAAGTGGCTATGCGCAAAGCCTTGGGTTTGCCGGTTGAGGGGTGGCTTCTTTTGCTCGTTGGCCATAATTTCGAGAAAAAAGGGCTTGCCGCAGTATTGCGCAGTTTGGCTTTGCTGCCTGCGGATGTGTGCTTGTTGGTGGTAGGTGGGAGTGCCAAACAAGTGGATATGTGGCGCGCGCGCTGTGCACAGCAGGGTCTTGATGGTCGGGTAGTGTTCAGCGGTTCTTTGTCGGATGCTGCGCCGGCTTTTGCCGCTGCAGATTGTTTGGTACATGCCACCTTAGACGATATGTTTCCTTTGGTGGTCTTGGAGGCCATGGCCGCCAGGGTGCCAGTTATGCTGAGTGTGGAGCCCTTTTGCCTTGCAGCTCCTTTGGTCCAGGAGGGCGGCGCAGCTTGGATGCTCCAAGACCCCCACTCCGAACAACAAATCGCCCAAGCCGTGGATGCGCTGCGGGCGGATCAGGATTTGCGTCAGGCGCAGCTTGCGCGCGCCGCCCAATTCGTGCAGAACCATGCGTGGTCGCAAGTGGGCCTGCGGCAGGCGCAGATCTATCGGCACTTGCTATCTGCCCAAGGGCTCAGCAATTGAAGCGGCTACTTGGAGTTATCGTTTGAAAAACACTATTTTGATTACCGGTGGTACCGGGTTTATCGGCTCACATGCCGCAGCCGAACTGATGCTGGCCGGTTGGTATGTCGTGGTTTTAGACAATTTGTGTAATAGCGAGTCGAGCACCATCCAACGCCTGGGCGCTATGGGCCATGGCGTACCGGAATTTGTACAGGGCGATGTGCGCGATGCCGCACTACTGGACAAGGTTTTTGCTTCTCATCCCATCACGGCCGTCATGCATTTTGCGGGGCTCAAATCGGTGGGCGAATCTTGGCAACAGGCGGCGCATTATTTGGACAATAACGTGGGCGGTACGGCCTGCCTGGTAGCGGCCATGCAGCGCGCAGGTGTGCGGCGTTTGGTGTTTAGTTCGTCTGCCACCGTCTATGGGCAGCCTGATGCGGTGCCCATCCCGGAGTCTGCCCCCTTGCGCACGACCAATCCCTATGGGCGTAGCAAGTTGCTGTGCGAGGACATGCTGCGCGAGTTGCAGGCGGCCGATAGCCGCTGGCAAGTGGCATTGCTGCGCTACTTCAACCCGGTGGGCGCGCATGCCAGTGGACTGATTGGCGAGAAGCCATCAGGTGTTCCCAATAACTTGATGCCCTATATCACCCAGGTGGCCTCAGGGCAGCATCCGTTTTTGCGTGTCTTTGGCGATGACTACGCCACGGTCGACGGCACTGGGGTGCGCGATTACATTCACGTGGTGGACTTGGCCAAAGGCCATCTCGCGGCGCTGCGCTATCTGGAGCAAGCGGGCAAAGGCATCACCGTCAACTTGGGAACCGGCAGTGGCGTCAGCGTGCTGCAATTGGCGGCTGCTTTCACGAAGGCTACCGGTGTGCCAATTCCTTACCAAGTACTCCCCCGTCGTGCAGGCGATGTTGCAAGTTGTTATGCAGCAACTGATTTGGCATGGGATGCGCTAGGCTGGCGGGCACAGTTGTCGCTAGAGGCCATGTGTGCGGATGCTTGGCGCTGGGAGAAAAATCTGAGTATCGAAACAACAGCACTGCCGCCGAATCAACTTTGACTAAGTTGTATAAATTCAAAATAATCACCACCCAGAGCCATTAATTCATCATGGCTACCTTGCTGTAAAACACGGCCTTGCCCCATAACGTAAATACAGTCGGCATCTTTGATCGTGCTGAGTCGATGGGCAATTGCAATCGTAGTTCGGCCTTGCATGGCAGTGCGTAGTGAAGCTTGTACCAAACTGTCTGTATCGGTGTCCAGCGCTGATGTGGCCTCATCCAATATCAGGACAGGCGCATCCTTATATATTGCTCTTGCGATAGCCAGGCGCTGACGCTCACCGCCGGACAGCAGGCTAGCGTTATGGCCCACAACGGTATCTATTCCTTGTGGCAGTTCTGATACTCTTTGCGCGAGGTTGGCCGCCCGCAGTGCTTGTAGCGCTCGCTCCCGGTCAACGGGGAGACCTAAGGTGATATTGCTGAGCACGGTATCGTTGAACATGATGACGCTTTGTCCGACCAGCGCAAATTGGCTGCGTAAATTGGCCAAATTCCATTGACTTACTTCAACGCCGTCTAGCTCCACGCTGCCCGCGCTCTGATCTACAAATCGGGGCAATAAATTGACCAAGGTGGTTTTGCCAGAGCCCGATAGGCCGACGAGGGCGATGAATTGGCCAGGCCGGATATGAAGGCTGAGCTTATCCACCGCTGCTTCTCCGGCCCCCGGATAGCGAACACTGACGTCGCGGTATCGGATATCCCCAGTAGCTCGGGTGAGCGCGAAAGCGCCACCCGTTTCAGGCGCCACATTTTCAATCAGATCGATTGCACGTTCAGCGGCGACAAGGCCGCGTGTAATGGCACTGGATATGTCCGATAAGTGCTTGATGGGTGCGATCATCATGAGCATGGCGGTCACAAATCCAACAAATCCACCGGCAGATAATTGATTAGATTGGCTTTGATAAATTGCGATACTGATTACTGCAGATAAGGCAATCGAGCCAAAAAAATTCGTGACCGGCGCAACGGCAGATCCAGCAATTGCCGATTTCATGGCCAGACGGCGCAATTCAACATTCAAAAATTCAAACCGCTTTTGTTGGTGTTTTTCAGCATTTTGCACGCGAATTTCTTTATGGGCAAGAACGCTTTCTTCGACTACATAAGCGAGCTGGTCTACGGTCTTTTGTTGGGCTTTTGTCAGGTGGTATACCCGTTTAGAAATTATCCGCATACTGATGGCGACCACCGGGAAAATTGCCAACACAATAATTGAAAGCTGCCAGTTTTGGTATAGCAAAAACCCGGTCAACGCCACTAGCATCAGACTGTCTTTGACCAAGGTAGTCACAGATTGCAGAAGTACTACCGCACCATTGGTTGCCTCGTACACCACGGTGTTTGCCAAACTGGTGGCAGCCTGATCACGGAACAGCCGGATGTCGGCATAACTGATACTTTCAAACATTTTGGTTCGCAATTGCTGCAAATTGGTTTGCGTAATTTTTGCAACTGCGATATCGCTCAGGTAAGAGGCCGATGATCGAAGCATAAATAGTCCGATTAAGGCGACAGGAACCATCCACAAAGGAAGTGTGTTGGAGTTAAATCCCTCGTCCAGCAATGGCTTGAGTAATGCGGGGATGGCCGGCTCCAGTGCCGCGCCGACTATGACCGATAGCGCAAGCGCTACCCAGGCGTAGTAGGGCTTGGTGAAATACCGGCCCACACGCCTTAGGCGCTCGCCCGTGCTCAAATTTTTTTGCATCGCTGGTAAATCATGATGGCAAGCTGGTAGCACTACGGTCGTGGCGTTTAGAGGCCGCCAAACTCAACAAAATACCAATGCCAACGCAGAAGAAATCACCGTTTCCGATGCCGTAAATCGTGGAATTGAACATGCTGGAAACCAGCAGACTCAACAATAATGCATACAAGCTCCATGCATCTTGACGCGGCAAGTAGCTTGAATTTTTCACTGCGTAAATCAATGAAAAAATCAAACACAGCAATCCAATGGTTCCACCCTCCACGGCCCAAAGCAAAAAGAGTTGGTGTGGGTCACGTGAGCCATGGTTTGGTTCAACCGTAGGGTTTGGATGTTTCGCCAATTGACTTAGAAATTCACTATTCCAGCTACCTGCACCATGGCCCAAGATAGGACTTTCTGCGTAGGACTGTAAGGACGATTTCCAGTACTGAAGGCGCAAACCCGAAGAGCTGGCCGCGTTCGCTTGCTGGTTAAAGCTGACCACTTCCGTGTAAACGGACAATAGGCGCTGCTTGAAATTGGGGGCGCCAAACCACAGTAAAACGCCGACTAAAAACGGTACGAACAGGGCTAGCCAGCGCATTCTTTTGGGTAGGGCTTGGAACACAATTAATGCGCTCAATGCGAGCAGCACCATGTGGCCACTTCGACCCGGTAAATATACGGCGCTTATGGTGGCGCAGCTAAGTGCCATAGCGATGGCTAACCACCGCCCCTTCGGTCCGAAAATCCAATCTCTTTGAAACCATAAAAGCCCAGCGCTTGTCGCTTGCACAATGCTCTCTTCCAGGTAGCTACCATAAGACGCAAAGGTGGTTGGCGAATCGGTCCCGGATATCCAAGGGGGCGTGTAGCCGGCTATCAGCAACCATGAGCTAAATCCGACAAAAATTTGGGTACCTATGAAAACGCGCAGTACTTGCCGTCCCTGCGCAGGATCACGCAAAAGGTAAAACACCAAGGGGATGGTAAGTAAGCGTGCGTGGTTTGTCCAAGAAAACCAAATTCGCTCGGAATCTACATACGACCATAAGGTACTCAGTGCCATGTAAAAACAGGCCAACAGAATGCTTACCGTAATAGGCTTGTGAAGCGACCAAGCTTCACTCTTGCCACTGGCCTTATGGGGCATCAGGAGCGCAAACAAGGCCCACAGCATTAAGACCAATCTTCCTAAGGCCGCCACGGCGGTCCCCAAGCTAGGTGACAGCGCGATAAAAAACATGAGCCCCAGTTGCCAGGGGCGCAAGGGGATAGCTGCTGCGGGCAGGGTCATTGGGAATGCCCATCGTTAGCGGCCCGAACCTTGATGGGCGCCTTTGGCGCGTCACTAGCGATTTGCGCTATTTTTTCACCCTCTGGACTCATCCAGTGGGCCCCCTGCTGCATCTCGTGTGCCTTGGCATACCGGTAAAACGTCTGTTCAAAGTAGGCAAAAGCGATCACAAAGCCGGCCCACCCATCCAATACGCCGCGTTTAAAAATATAGTGCTTGATAAATGCCCAAAGGCCATGCACCAGCGCCGTCCCCATGCTGATTTTTTTATGGACTACCTTTTCCGCCCCCAGGGTGGAATAGCGGTTGGCCTTGTGCATCACCTCGCCCAAATTTTTAAACGGGAATTGCCAGATGGCGTTTTTCAGGTGTCCGATGGGCTTGCTTGAAAAAACCTCAAAGCCTTCGTGCACCGGCTTTTGGTCGTAGCGCATGCTGCCTTTACGAAAGAGTTGGGGCTGGCGGTAGTTGGGGTACCAGCCCGAATGTCGGATCCAGCGGCCCATAAAGTAGTTGCGCCGCGGCACGCGGTAAATATCCAGCGATGTGCTGTCAGCGCAGATGGCACGGATTTCTTGGGCCGCTTGGGCGGTGCATCGCTCATCAGCGTCCAGGCTGAAAATCCAGTCGTGGGAGCAGGCAGCCAGGGCTTGGTTGCGCAAGTTGCCAAAGCCGTCAAATTTCACTTGGACTACTTTGGCGCCTAAAGCCTGCGCGATATCCGCGGTGCCGTCGGTGCTCCAAGAGTCCACGACAATGATTTCGTCCGCCCAAAGCACGCTCTCAATCGTGGCCCGCACTTTTTCAGCTTCGTTGTAGGCAATGATGTAGACCGATATCTGGCTCATCAATCGTTGTACCTTGCAAAATTTCGGACGCGCGGAGGCGCATCGCCTAATCGTATGAGTCTATTCCAAAACATGAGTCGCCCGAGGCGGAGCCGCCTAGCGAAGGGAAAAGCGCGAAGTGCCTTGGGCTATTGAAGCTTCTGGTATTCGGGGCCTTCATATAGTTAGGGATAATAGGGGGGTATGACCAAAATTCTTCTCAGCTTGGCAATCATGTTCATGGGCAACCATGCCTTGGCGCAATTCCGTGTCGAAGTCTCCGGAACGGGGTTGACGCAATTGCCGATCGCTATTGCGGCCTTCAAGGGCAACGAGGGCATGACGCAAAAAATTGCCGCGATTGTGCAGGCTGATCTTGAGCGCAGCGGCCAGTTTCGCAGCGTGGACCCAGCCGGTGCGGTCTTGGACGAAAACTCGCGCCCCGATCTGCCAACCTGGCGCAAACAGGGCGCCGACGCTTTGTTGACCGGTAGCGTTACCCGTGTCGGCGATGACCGCTATGAGCTGCGGTTTCGCTTGTGGGACAGCGTGCGGATGCAAGATCTGGGCGGCCAAAGCCACGCAGCCCCCGCCGCCGAGCTGCGCCGCGTTGCCCATCGCATCGCCGATTCCGTCTACGAAAAATTGACCGGGGAAAAAGGCGTGTTTGCGACCCGCATCGCCTATGTGACAAAAAGTGCCTCGATTTACAACCTCTGGGTGGCCGATTCAGACGGCGAGAGCGCGCAATCGGCCTTGCGCAGCGTGGAGCCCATCATCTCCCCGTCCTGGTCGCCCAATGGCAATCAATTGGCCTACGTGTCCTTCGAATCGCGTAAACCGGTGGTGTATGTGCATGATGTGGACACCGGCAAGCGCCGCCTAGTGGCCAATTTCAAAGGCTCAAATAGCGCCCCAGCCTGGTCGCCAGATGGCAAAACGCTGGCCCTCACGCTCAGCCGCGACGGCGGTTCGCAGTTATTTGTGCTCGATGTTGGCAGCTCCAGCGCCGAGCCCCGTCGCTTAGCGACCTCCACCGCTATCGACACCGAACCCG
The DNA here is from genome assembly GCA_016463455.1 of Rhodoferax sp. Lineage (GTDB taxonomy): Bacteria > Pseudomonadota > Gammaproteobacteria > Burkholderiales > Burkholderiaceae_C > Allorhodoferax. Next base: position 2,785 of record JAEMRG010000049.1, on the reverse strand, counting down.
TCTTCACCGCCGATGGGCGCTTTATTTACTTTGTTAGCGACCGCGGCGGTTCGCCCCAGATTTACAAAATACCCGCCACCGGCGGTAATGCCGAGCGGATCACCTTTACCGGTAGCTACAACATTTCGCCCACGCTCAGTCCTGACGGGCGCTGGTTGGCCTATATCTCGCGGGTCGCCGGTGCTTTTAAGCTGCATATCCAAGACCTCAGCACTGGTCAGGTTTTGGCCTTGACAGAAACCATGGCGGACGAAAATCCCAGCTTCGCGCCCAATGGCCGGATGATTATTTACGCCACCCAGCAGCAAGGGCGCGAGGCGCTCATGACAACCACGATTGACGGCAAAGTCAAGGCGCGCTTGGCAGGCCAAAGCGGTGATTTACGGGAGCCCGATTGGGGGCCGCTGATTGCGCAATGAAATTTGTTGGACCCTCGGTATTTTTAATAAGGAGTTAGTTATGTATAAGTTGATCCTGATCCTGGCCCTAGCGGGTACGATCGCCGCCTGCAGTTCGCCCGTTAAGCTTAACGAGGTGAGCGTAGAGGACAAGTCGGGCCAAGCCAGTGTGGCGATGAAAACACTGACGCCTGCAACGACTGCGGCTGCGGGTGACAAAAAATCTAATGTTGCGACGCTCGATACCACAGCAGGCGCCAAGAGTGCCACCGGTACTGACGCCCTAGCTGCTGCCAATGCACGCACCATCTACTTTGAGTTCGATAGCTTTGCCATCCGCCCGGAGTACCAGGCCATTATCGAGACCCATGCGCGCAATTTGAAGGCAAACAAAAACCAGCGCATCAGCATTGACGGCCATACCGATGAGCGTGGGGGCCGCGAATACAACCTGGCCTTGGGGCAAAAACGCGCCGACGCGGTGCGTAAAGCCTTGTCCTTGCTAGGCGTTGCCGATGCGCAAATGGAATCGGTGAGCTTTGGTAAAGAAAAACCTGCATCAACTGGCGACAGCGAAATGGCGATGGAAAAAAATCGCCGTGCTGAGATCCTTATCCGGTGAGTAGGGTGATGCCAAAGTTTGGATATTTTGGGCGGCAGTCTTCGCTGTTTTTGGGCGGGCTGTTATTGGCCGGAACGGCCAATGCGGGTTTGTTTGATGATGATGAAGCACGCCGCGCTATTTTGGACTTGCGCCAGAAGATAGAAACGCTTCGCCGTGACACGGACCAAAAATTGCTCGATGAATCCAAGCGCCAGGCCGAGGAACTGGTCAGCTTGCGCCGTGGCTTGCTTGATTTGCAGAATCAATGGGAAGCGGCTAATGGCGAGGCCGCCAAAATCCGCGGTCAGGGTGAGCAGCTCGGGCGCGAAATGAATGAAGCCCAGCGGCGGCAGGCCGAGCAAATCAAACGTTTGGACGAACGTTTGCAGCGGCTGGAGCCCGTCAAGGTCAGCCATGAAGGGGGCGAATTTTTGGCAGAGTCCGCTGAAAAGCGTATGTTCGATTCCGCACTGGCCAGTTTTCGTGGCGGCGAATTTGAGTCCGCGCAAAATACGTTTGCCGATTTTTTTGGGCGCTATCCGCAAAGCGGCTACGGTAGTTCGGCCCTGTTTTGGCTGGGTAACGCCCAGTTTGTTCTGAAGAATTACCCGGCCGCTGTCACTAGCTTTCGCAAGATGATTGCGCGTAGCCCCGCCTACGCCCGCGTGCCTGAAGCCTGGCTGGCGATTGCCAATTGCCAACTCGAACTCAAAGACTTGGCGCCGGCCCGCAAAACATTGGAAGACCTAGTGGCCAATTTCCCGCAAAGTGAAGCGGCCGATATTGCCAAAGAGCGCCTTTCGCGCATGAAGTAAGCGTACCAGGCCGAATCGTCGGATTAACCGCTTTGCAAATGCCACACATGGCTGAACCCGAAGTCTTTCAGCCTGTGGATGCCCAAAGGCGCTTTGGCGGGCTGGACCGACTATATGGCGCCCAGGCGGCCGGCACAATTCGGCGCTCCCATGTGGTGGTGGTCGGGCTAGGAGGCGTGGGCTCTTGGGCGGCTGAGGCGCTGGCACGCAGCGGCATAGAGCGCCTTACGCTCATTGATATGGACCATGTTGCTGAGTCCAATATCAACCGCCAAATTCAGGCCCTCAGTAGTACCGTGGGTGTCGCCAAAATTGAAGCTATGGCCCAGCGCATTGCGCTCATCAACCCGCATTGCCAGGTTCAAGGTATCGATGATTTCGTAAGCCCTGACAACTGGGCGCGCTTGGTGCCGCCCGATGCGGATGCGGTGATTGACGCCTGCGACCAAGTGCTCGCCAAGACCGCGATGGCGCAGTGGGCTATCGAGACCGGCACCGTGTTTATTACCGTAGGCGCCGCCGGCGGAAAGCGTATGGCTCACCAAGTGGCGGTGGCAGATTTGAGTGTCTGCACCCACGACCCTTTGTTGGCAAAAGTGCGCTATCGCCTGCGCAAATACCATGGCGCCGCGCGCGAGCCCAAGAAGATGCAGCTTAGCTGCGTGTTTAGCGCCGAAACAGTGCAAGCGGCGCAGGCTACGGCGCAGGAAAAAACGGACAACAACCTCAATTGTCATGGCTACGGATCCAGCGTCGCCGTCACCGCCAGCTTTGGCATGTGCGCGGCAGGCTGGGTGATGAACCAGCTTGCCGAGTTCAACAAATAGCCGAAAAAAACAAGGCTATAATTTAAGGCTTGGCAGTAAGTCACAAGCTTATTGACGGGACGTTAGCTCAGTTGGTAGAGCAGCGGACTTTTAATCCGTTTGTCGTGGGTTCGACCCCCGCACGTCCCACCAGATTCATAC
>JAEMRG010000048.1 GCA_016463455.1 Rhodoferax sp. | reverse complement strand
GCAAAATTCCGTGCTCTAACCGCCGATACCTAGCCATTTTGTCATTAAATTGACATTATTTATTCTTATCCTTGAGTTTTTAACCGGAGGTGTTCTATGTCTTACTTACTCACTGTGCGCTTGGCGCGCCGCGCCGCGCTGGCCTGCGCAGCTATTGCTTTGGTTGGCGCTTGCGCTAGCCTTCAAAAACCCGTCAGCCTGGCAGAAACGATCGCCAAGACGCCCGAATTGAGCACGCTCAACGGCTTGGTGAAAACCGCCGGCTTGGCCGAGACGCTGCAAGGCCCTGGCCCCTTCACTCTATTTGCACCCAGCGACGCTGCATTTAAGGCGCTCAAGCCCGGAACATTGGAAGCGCTGAGCAAGAACCCAGCAAATGTCAAAGATCTTTTGCTGTTTCACGCCGTCTCGGGCGCAGTAGCCTCCAAAGATGTGAAAAACAGCAACGCCAAGGCCGTCAATGGTGGTGCTTTGGCACTCGCCAAGGCCGGTGATTTTGTGACCGTTGAAAACGCGCTCGTTGTCAAGGCCGATGTCATGGCCAGCAACGGCGTCATACACATCATCGATACCGTACTGACCCCGCCGAAAAAATAAGGCTGGAAACTGGGGTGGCCGCCACGGCCGCCCCCCATCGCCCCATACCCACACAGCCCCCCAGACCGGTCCGCTTAGCGACTCAAGTCCTGGGGCAGCTTAGTGCACAAGCCCTGTCCCTTGCGGATTGCCCTCGCGCATCCAAGGTGCTGCTATCCTTAGACGGATCAGCTTTTTGAATCATTTCCCATGTCCTCTCCCACCCGCCTGGCCGCCATCGACCTGGGCTCAAATAGTTTCCGCCTGGAAATCGGCGTCGTATCACACGGCGCATTTGAACGAACCGAATACATTAAAGAATCTGTCCGCCAAGGCGCTGGCATGGACAGTGAGCGCAACCTCACGCCGCAGGCCATGCAAAGTGGCTGGGATTGTTTGGCCCGTTTTGGTGAACGCTTGGCCGGATTCGAAGTTCCGCAAGTGCGCGCCGTGGCCACCCAAACCCTGCGCGAAGCGCGCAACCGCGACACCTTTCTGGCGCGAGCGGTCAAGGTATTGGGCTTTCCCATCGACGTCATCTCCGGCCGCGAAGAAGCGCGGCTCATCTACAAAGGCGTCTCGCAACTCTTAGCGCCATCGGACGAGCGCCGCCTGGTGATCGATATCGGTGGGCGCTCTACCGAACTGATACTGGGTCAGAACCTACAACCGCGTGTAATGGAGTCTTTTCGCGTCGGCAGCATTGCCTGGTCCACCCGTTATTTTCCCGATGGGCAATGGCGGCGCAAGTCATTTGAAACTGCCGAAGTCGCCGCCAAGGCCGTATTGGACGGCGCCTTGCAGGCCTACCATCCTGCCCAGTGGGACGTCGCTTATGGCTCGGCGGGCACGGTCAGCGCAATCAGTGAGGCCTTGGCAGCGGGCGGCTGGACCGATGGTTTGGTAACCGCGAAGGGCTTGGACTGGCTGAAAGAACTTCTGATAGAAACCGGCCAGGCCGAAGGCAGCAAAATCCCCGGCCTGCGCGACGACCGCAAACCCATCATCGCCGGCGGTTTGGCAGTCGCCCGTGCCGTGTTTAGCTTGCTGGGTATTGAAAGCCTCAGCCCCACTGCCGGTGGCTTGCGCCATGGTCTTTTATGCCAGATGCAAGGCTCACGCGAGAGCGCTGCCGACCTGCGCAGCAATACGGTCGAGCGCCTGGCCAACAAATTCAATGTGGACCGCGCACATGGCAGCCGTGTGGCTAAATTGGCCACTCATTTGCTGGTGCAAATTTTGGGTGACCAGGCGCCAGACCCTAGCGACGAGTCCAACCGTAGCATGCGCAAGCTGCGCTGGGCTGCCGAGTTGCATGAGATCGGCAGCCATATTTCACACAGCGATCACCACAAGCACGGCGCCTATATTTTGCAAAATGCCGATGCCATGGGTTTTTCCCTAGACGAATTGAAGCGGCTCAGCCTGCTGGTGCTAGGACACCGCGGCAAATTACGCAAAATCGAAGCTGACCTGGTCTTGGATGACTTGCGTGCCCAATTGATGGCGCTGCGCATTGCGGTTATTTTGTGCCACGCCCGGCGCGACCCCAGCCTGGGCTGCGTCCAGATCGCGCAAAGCAAAGGCGTGGTTACAGTGCGTTGCGATCCCCGCTGGGCCGCTGAGTTTCCCCAGTCTGCCTACTTGCTACGCGAGGAAGCCCTGGCTTGGCAGAAAACCGGTTGGCCCATGGAGTTCTTAGACACTTAAGGCCGCAGGCCAGATCGGCGCCACCTCAAAGCAGGTCCGGCGACTGCACGCTCAGAACGGTAGTTTCTTCTTCACCATGGCGCTCACGGTAGCGTAACCACCACACCGCACCTTTTTTTACCGCGCAGGTTTGGCCCGGCATGGCCAACAGTTGGGCGATCGCTTGGCCAATAGTAGGTTGATGCCCCACGACCAACACACAGGTGCTGGCGTGCGGCCAGTTCACCAGCTGCAAAAGCTCGTCCACGCCAGCCAAGGGGGCGAGCGCAGCATTGACCTTGTATTTGCGGTCCAAGGCCTTGGCGGTTTGCTCGGCGCGCAGTGCGGGGCTGCTGAACACCTTGGTGCCGGCTGGCAACTGCCGGTCCAGCCAAGTGGCCATGCGATGCGCCTGTTTTTCGCCACGGGGGCTCAAGGTTCTGAGCATGTCGTCGCCGACCAGTTCTAGGTCGATCGCTTCGGCATGGCGCCAAAACACCAGGTCCATCGTACTCATGCCGTGCCCGCCTTTCCATGGGTTGTGCCATACCGCGCCATGAGCGCGGCTTGTGCAGAATGCTCGGCTAGTATCCCGCATCCTCGTGACGCCCGATAACTGCCATCGGCTTGCATATCCCAGGCATCCAAACCATCGTGCAAATAGGCCAGCAGGCATTCGTCAATCAAGCGCTGGCGCTGCACCGGATCGTTAATCGGCCAGGCCAACTCCACCCTACGCACCATATTGCGGTTCATCCAGTCTGCGCTGGACAAATAAAGCGCATCGTGCATGCCCTGGCGAAAATAGTAGACCCGCGAATGTTCCAAAAATCGACCGATCACGGAGCGCACCCTGATGTTGTCTGTGAAGCCCTTTACTTGGGCCGGCAACATACAGACGCCGCGCACAATCAAGTCAATCACTACCCCCCGCTGACCGGCTTGAATCAGCGCCTGGATCAAATCCAAGTCCGTCAAGGAATTCATTTTCAACACGATGCGGGTGGACTGTCCTTGGGCCGAAGCCTTTGCCAAGACCTCAATTTTTGCCAGCAATCGCTCGTGCAGATTAAACGGCGCCATCCACATTTTTTTCAGGCGAGGCAATCGGCTTTGAATTGCCAAATGGACGAAGACGTTTTCCATGTCCTTGGTCAACACCGGGTCCGCGCTAAGGTGGCTGATATCGGTGTACAGGCGGGCCGTGCGCGGGTTGTAATTTCCCGTGGATAAATGGCCATAACGCCGCAGTACTCTGCCCTCCAGCCGCGTCACCAGCAGCATCTTGGCATGGGTTTTCAGTCCCACGACGCCATACACCACCTGGGCGCCAATCGACTCCAGCATTTCGGCCCAGTTGATATTGGCCTCCTCGTCAAAGCGCGCCTTGAGCTCGACCACCACCGTCACCTCTTTGCCCTTGCGCACCGCCTCGCGCAACAAATCCATCAAGGCCGAATCCGCACCGGCGCGGTAAATCGTTTGCTTGATGGCCAACACATTAGGATCGTTGACTGCGGCACGCAAAAAAAGCAAGACGGCGTCAAAGCTTTCAAAAGGTTGATGCAAAATCACATCGCCGCGCTGCAGTTGCTCAAACACGTTGGACCCAAGATTCCATTGCACCGGAACCGAGGCCTGATAGACAGGAAAACACCATTGCGGACTGTCTAGCAAATCGATCAATTGCGTCAGCCGCAACAAATTGACCGGCCCGCTCACGCGGTACAAAGCCATCGCCGGAAGATCAAACTGTTCAAGCAAAAAATCCGACAAATACTCGGAGCAGCCGGCTGAGACCTCCAGGCGGACTGCTTCACCATAATGCCGATGCACCAAACCCTGGCGCAAAGCGGTCCGCAAGTTTTGCACCTCATCCTCGTCCACGGACAGATCGGAATGGCGTGTTACCCGAAACTGCGAGAACTGCTCGACCACGCGGCCTTCAAACAACTCGCTCAAATGGGCGCGTATCACGCTGGTCAAAGCGACAAAGACGGACTTGGAGCCCGCCACTTTTTCTGGCAAACGGATGATCCGCGGCAACGCGCGAGGCACCTTGACGATCGCGATCTCATTGCTGCGTCCAAAAGCGTCCTTGCCCCCTAGTCGAACAATAAAGTTGAACGCTTTATTGGCCACCTGCGGGAAGGGGTGCGCCGGATCCAGTCCGACCGGAATGAGCAGCGGGCGCACCACACGCTCGAAATACTGCTTGACCCATAGGCGTTGCGCCGGATTGCGGTCGCCGTGCGAGACGATTTTGATTCCACAATGGGCCAGCGCCGGCAATATGGCATTGTTATACAGCGCATATTGCCGCTCTACCAAGGCATGCAAGGACTCGGACAGGCGATCAAAAGAGGCCTCGGTATAGCTGCCCCGCTTGTCGCCAGTGCGCTTGGCCGTGAGGTGAGGCTCGGAGCGAACCTCAAAAAATTCGTCCATATTGGAGGAGACGATGCACACGTAGCGCAAACGCTCCAACACCGGAACATCCTCCCGCGCGGCCCAACTTAAAACCCGCTCATTGAAGGCCACCAGGCAGTGGTCGCGGTCTAGTAGCTCCGGATGCTCGGCGTCGTGAATGGCCTGGCTGGTATTTTCCAATGCAATGATCTCCTTTGTTTCCTGCGAAAGCAGCATGCGCGACTGTAGCGCAAGGGTGCCTAAGACAGAGAAACAACAGATCAGTAGGGCCAGAAATACCAGTGCCCTATGACGCAAGTCAAGCCCACACCCCCGTCAGCTCAACGATCTAGCAACGATCATTGCAGATCGCATATGCGCACTAAAAGCGCCTGGTGCCCGGCAAGACTCCAGCGCAAAAGTGCTTATTTGACGATGACCGGGTGCACCGCAAACACATTGGCGCTCGCTGGGTCCACCACCACGCGAACCCAATGCAGGCTCGGGCTGCCAAAAGTCTGCAAGCGCGTGAAATTGGGCAGCAGCTTGTTCGGGCTGTACATGGGCTTGTCTAATTTGAAGTAATGGGTGTCGCCGTGGACAAACAAGACCTGACCGGCATATTGCTCGGTTTGCTCCACCAGCTTGGACATGAAATGGCGATAGCCGCTAACGGCCGGCTCCTTGCTTTCATCGACCTCCTCGGTTTCAGGCAAATCAAAGCCCGGGTCGCCCTGGGTGACCACTACGATGCCGACCGCGTTTTGCGCCTTGGCGGCGGCAAACGAAGCTTGCATCCAGGCCACATTGGCACTGTCGCGCTCCAGATATTCAGCGTTGGAGGCATCGCACTTCGCGCTGTCACGTGCGCTTTTGTTTTTGCATTCCTTCTCGCTCAGGATCAGGTTGTTGTTGCTGCCCGGCTGGTTAATGCCGACGAACACCACGCCACCGTGCGCAAAGCGGGTGTTCTCTACAAATTTTTCACCTAGCTTGCCTTGGTGCTCTAGGGCGATCGTGCTTTGCCCCAGGCTGTTCAGCGTAGGGAACATGACTTTGCGAAGGTAGGACAAGCGCTCCAAACCATCGTAGCCGCCGTTGTTGGTGCGGTGGCAATCGGTCCACTCGTTGTCGCCGGGCACATAGACCACCGGTTTGACCATGGTGCCAAACATTTTCAGCGCATCGGTGTACACATCGTCGGTGCACTTGGAACTGCCATCCTTGAGATCACCGTCGTACAAAGAGAAGGCGATATCCGAACGGTTGATGCTTTGCAAGACTGCGGGCAGCTTGGCATCGTCGCCTGCTTTTTTATAGGGCATATCACCCCACAGGCCAAAGCTAAAGGGCTTGGCCGGGCTTTGCGCCCAGCTGACGGAGAACTGTGCAGCCACGATGGCCGCAACACAAACAGCTTTGGAAAACATAAACACTCCGGAAAAAAAGTTGGGGACAAGTTAACCGCATTGCATGACACGGGCGTGACGACCTCTAACCCCAAACAAATGTTGCAAAAAAGGCACAGGCAATCGGTAATTACCCTATGTCACCGAATTGAAATATGAAAACACAACACTAGGAAGGTCAATTCAAGCATTTTTGAATTTTGGCAATAAGTTCAAACCCTAACTGAAAGAGTATTTATGACTATGACTGCCCAGAAAACTGCCATGGCACTGGCCACCGGCTTGTTGCTCGCTAGCTCTGCGATTGCCCAAACAGCACCCACCGTGACCTTGTATGGTCGCTTGGACGTAGGCCTTGAAAGCGCAAATGACGGCACTTTGACAAGGACCATGTTGCAAAACTTCGCTTCGCGCTTTGGCATCAAAGGTGAGCGCGGTATCAGCAGCGATTTGACTGGTGTTTTTCAAGTGGAGTCTGCATTCGCTCTCGAAGATGGCAAGGCTCAAAACATCGCGACCAATGCAGGTTACCTCGCTAGCCGTAACAGCTTTGTTGGTATCAAGAGCAACTCTATGGGTACGTTCTTGGTCGGCAACTATGACACCCCGCTGAAAAGCTTGGATGCCGGCGGCTATGCAGGCACCTTGTACGGCGAGGGCGAGGCCATGGAAGTCATCATTCACGGCAAAGGCACAAAAACTGCTGGAAGCAACTTCGACAACGTGCACACCCGCCAAACCAACAACCTGGTTTACCTCAGCCCGAAGTTTGCCGATATGGTGGTGAAGGCCTCTTACTCGCCCGACGAGGGACAAACCGCGACTACGAATCAGCCCCTGTACGCGGCCTCTTTAGAGTGGAATAACGGCACCTACAACGCCGGTATTGCCACCCAATCCAAAGCAGTGTCAGATAAAGCCTTTGGCATGACCGCCACCAAATTCAGCTTGGGCGCCAAGATGGATACCCTGAGCGGTGCGATCGTTTTCAGCACCTTGGAAAACCAGGCGCCCATCGCAACTAACGTACGCAAGACCACCAACACCTTGTTTGTGGTGAACTATGTGGACGGCGCTATGACCTACAAATTCAACTACGGCATGTCTGGCGAGTCCGCTGCCAATGCTGCAGACGATTTGACCATGATGGCCCTGGAAGCGGCTTATGCTTTGGACAAGCAAACCATTCTTTATGGCAGCTACGCGCAGATCACCAACAACACGAAAGCACGCGGAACCTTTACCGGCGCCGATAACTTCCCCTCGATCGCAGCAACTGCAGCTGGTTCCGACCCAACAGCCATTACTTTCGGTATCCGCTACGTCTTCTAAGCACGCCTAGGGTCTGATTTTTGATGCTGGGATGCGCTCTTTGAGCGGACAACACATGCATTGAAGATCAGGCTGTTGTACAAGAATAAAAATGGCCACCTTCGGGTGGCCATTTTTTTTGGCGGCTACTGCTAGCGTAATGCAGCGGCTTGGGGCATTGGCTTAGCTAAGCGCATCCAGCCACATTTGTAAAAATTGCGCCGTCCCTGCCTCGGGGTCTAGCTGATAGGCATCAAAGCCCAGTTTGGCGTAGGTGCGCAAGGCCTTCTGGTTACCCGAGAGCACTTCCAAGGTCAGCTTGCAAGCGCCGCGCTCACGGGCTATTTGCACCACGGCCTCCAACATCGCGCCAGCCACCCCGCGACCCCGCCAATCGGGCATCACAATCACATCATGGATGTTGACCAAGGGCTTGGCTGCAAACGTGGAAAAACCTTCTATGCAATTGACCAGGCCCACCGGCGTCTGGGCCGCGTCCTGTGCAAACGCCAGCACGCTAAAGGCCTGCGGGCGCGCAGCCAAGCCAGAGACTACATGGGTTTTCGCGTAATCGCTGAGTCCCGCGCCACCGCCCATCGGGTCATGGGCGTAGGCATCGAGCAAGGCCACCAAGGCTTGTGCGTGCGCCGGGTCCGCATAGTCCACGCGGCAGATACGGATTGGGTCGGTTTGCTGGGTCATTGCAGCGTCTGGGCAATGCGCTCTGCGCTGGCCTTGGCAATCGCCGCATCACGCGCCTCTACCATCACGCGGACCACCGGCTCGGTGCCGCTGGCGCGTATCAGCACGCGGCCCTGGTCGGCCAACTCGGCTTCCACTTGCGCAATGGCTTGCTGCATGGCCGCGTTGGACTTCCAGTCCGCGCCCGGCGCAAGGCGCACGTTGAGCAAGGTTTGCGGGAACAGCGCTACCCCCTCCAACAACTGGGCCATGGTTTTGCCTGAGTGCACACAGGCTTGCAAAATTTGCAAAGCAGATACCAGCCCATCGCCGGTAGTGTGCTTGTCCAGGGCCAGCAAATGGCCGGAGCCCTCGCCACCCAAGATCCAGCCTCGGGCTTGCATTTCTTCGAGAACATAGCGGTCGCCCACCCGCGCGCGCGCGAAGTCCAAGCCACGCGCCTTCAGGGCCAGCTCGACCGCCATATTCGTCATCAAGGTGCCGACCACGCCGCCTAGCGCTTCGCCGCGCGCCAGTCGCTCATCGGCCATCAGGTAGAGCAACTCGTCGCCGTTGTACAAACGGCCTTGCGCATCGACGAGTTGCAGGCGATCAGCATCCCCATCGAGTGCAACCCCAAAATGCGCGCCATGCTGACGCACCGCTGCCACCAAGGCCTGGGGATGGGTGGCGCCCACGTCTTTATTGATATTCAAACCATCGGGTGCGCAGCCTATGGCAATGACTTCGGCGCCCAACTCGTGAAACACTTTGGGCGCGATCTGGTAGGCCGCGCCATGCGCACCATCGACCACTATTTTGAGGCCCTTGAGCGTCAGGTCTGGCGCAAACGTGCTCTTGCAAAACTCGATATAGCGTCCCGCCGCATCGTCCAAACGTTTGGCTTTGCCCAAGTGGCTTGAGGTCTCCCAGACCGGAAGCTGCGCCAAGGCCTCTTCCACCGATTGCTCCCAGGCGTCGGGCAGCTTGCTGCCTTGGGCGCTGAAAAACTTGATGCCGTTATCGTCAAAAGGGTTGTGGCTGGCACTGATCACCACACCGAGTGAAGCGCGTTGCGCCCTCGTCAGATAGGCCACGCCCGGCGTCGGCAAAGGGCCTAAAAGCACCACATCCACACCGGCGGAGTTAAACCCGCTTTCCAAAGCACTTTCCAGCATATAGCCCGAGATGCGGGTGTCTTTGCCAATCAATACCGTGGGACGGTTTTCACTGCGTTTGAGCACCCGCCCTACCGCATGGGCCAAGCGCAGCATGAAGTCTGGCGTAATCGGTGGCTGACCCACGGTGCCGCGAATGCCATCGGTTCCGAAATATTGACGTGTCATAAATTATTGGTTTTTTTAAGAAAATAACGCTTGCCCTGCTTGCCTAATGCTTTGCCGCCCCTTGCGCAGCGCCAAGCACTTTCAAGGCCTGCGCGGTGGCCAGCACATCATGCACCCGAACTATCTGCGCACCATTTTGCACTGCCAAGAGCGCGGCAGCAGCGCTGGCGACCACCCGGTCGCCGGCCGCAGCCCCGGTGACGGAACCCAGGGACGACTTGCGTGACCAGCCTGCCAGAAGCGCAAACCCCAGACTGAGCAATTCTGACTGGCGCGCCAGCAAGCTGAAATTTTGCGAAACGGTTTTGCCGAAACCGATACCGGGGTCTATGCAAATGCGTGCACTTTGGACACCGCGTGCCATAAGGTCTTGACTGCGCTGTCCCAAAAACTCCATCACCGGAGCCAGCACATCGCCCTCCATGGGAGACAACTGCATGGTTTGCGGATCGCCATGCATGTGCATCAAGCAAACACCACAATGGCCATGCGCGGCCACCACGTCCACGCCGCTGCGCGCGGAGCCGGGAGCGATCCAACGCAGCGCCCACACATCGTTAATGATGTCCACGCCCAGGTCCAAGACGGCTTGCATGACCGCCGGTTTGTAGGTATCCACTGACACCGGCACGCCCAGGGTCAGGGCATGGCGCACTACCGGCAGGATGCGGGCCAGTTCATCAGCCTCGGACAAGGGCTGCGCGCCCGGGCGGGTGGATTCCCCGCCGATGTCCAGCATGTCAGCGCCCTCAAGCAGCAGTTGCTCGCAATGGCGCATCGCAGCGCTGCTTGACGCATGCAAGCCCCCGTCAGAAAACGAGTCTGGCGTGACGTTCACAATCCCCATGATGCGGGGCTGCGACAGGTCGATGTCAAAGCGGCTGGTTTGCCAAATAGCCATACGAGGTGTTGCTGATGGATTCAATAAAAACTGCTTCAAACGTGCAAACGGGGCTTAAAGCCCCGTTTACTGCTAGCGCCTTTGGGTGCGCTTAGGCCACTGTGGCTGCCGGCTCAGGCGCGGTGGCCGGGGACGCATTGCCGCCACTGTCGCTAGGACCGGGCGTGGCGTTCGGGGGTGTCCAATCTTTGGGAGGGCGAGGATCCTTGCCCGCAATGATGTCGTCGAGCTGGTCGCTGTCAATGGTTTCCCACTCCAGCAAGGCCTTGGCCATGGCGTGCATTTTGTCTTTGTTGTCTTCAATCAACTTGCGGGCCAAATGGTACTGCTGGTCGATGATGCGACGCACCTCGGCATCCACCTTTTGCATGGTCTGCTCACTCATATTGGTGGTCTTGGTCACCGAGCGGCCCAGGAAAACCTCGCCCTCGTTTT
>JAEMRG010000303.1 GCA_016463455.1 Rhodoferax sp. | reverse complement strand
CCATCATTAGCGAAGAGCTGGCTGCCATCAAACAAGAATTCGGCCAATCCAAGCAGGGCGCACGCCGCAGCCTGGTCGAGCACAGCTCGTACGACCTGAGCACCGAAGACCTGATCACGCCTACCGATATGGTGGTCACGCTCAGCCACAGCGGGTATATCAAGAGCCAACCCCTGGGCGAATACCGGGCGCAAAAGCGCGGCGGACGCGGCAAGCAGGCCACGGCTACCAAAGAAGACGACTGGGTGGACCAGCTCTTTATCGCCAATACGCACGACTACATCTTGTGCTTTTCCAACCGGGGCCGTTTGTACTGGCTGAAGGTCTGGGAGGTGCCGCAAGGTTCGCGCGGTTCGCGCGGTCGCCCGATCGTCAATATGTTCCCGCTGCAAGAGGGCGAAAAAATCACCGTCGTGCTGCCGCTGACCGGCGACAAGCGCACCTTCCCTGCGGATCAATTTGTGTTCATGGCCACCTCCATGGGCATTGTCAAAAAGACGCCTTTGGATGATTTCAACAACCCGCGCAAGGTCGGCATCATTGCGGTCAACCTGGACGAGGGCGACTACCTGATCGGCGCGGCCATCACCGACGGCCAGCACGACGTCATGCTGTTTTCCGACGGCGGCAAAGCGGTACGCTTTAACGAAGACGAAGTGACCGCCCATGGCCGCCAGTCGCGCGGCGTCAAAGGCATGAACCTCGAAGATGGCCAAAGCGTGATTGCCATGCTGGTCGCTGAGGACGAGCAGCAAAGCGTGCTCACCGCCACCGAAAACGGCTATGGCAAGCGCACCAGCATTACCGAATACACGCGTCACGGACGCGGCACCAAGGGCATGATTGCGATCCAGCAAACCGAGCGCAACGGCAAAGTCGTGGCCGCCACCTTGGTACATGTGGACGACGAGATCATGCTGATTACCGACCGCGGCGTGCTGGTACGCACCCGCGTGTCCGAAATCCGCGAACTCGGCCGCGCCACCCAGGGCGTGACCTTGATCAGCCTGGACGAAGGCTCCAAACTGAGCGGCCTGCAACGCATCGTCGAAAACGATGCCAACCAGACGGATTCAGCAGGCGATAACGCAGCCGACAGCGCACCCGAAGGTGACGCCAGCGAAGAATGAGCCTGGCCGCGTGACGCGCCCTTTTAACTTTTCCGCTGGCCCGGCCACCATGCCGTTGGAGGTGCTTGAGCGGGCGGCGTCTGACATGACAAATTGGCACGATGCCGATGGCAAACCCAGCGGCATGGGCGTCATGGAAATGAGCCATCGGGGCAAAGCCTTTGGCAGCATCGTGCAGCACGCCGAGGCCGGCCTGCGCAGCTTGCTGGCGGTGCCCGAGGCCTTTCACATCTTGTTTATGCAAGGCGGCGGACTGGGGCAAAACGCCATCGTTCCCATGAACCTGTGCGGCCCTGATTCGGGCAAGCCCGCGGTGGACTTTGTGCTCACCGGCAGTTGGAGCCAAAAATCCTGGCTGGAAGCCGCCAAGTACAGCCAGTCGCACATAGCCGCCAGCACGCAGGAGTCGGGCTTTCACCACATCCCGGAACCGGCCAGCTGGCAGCTCAGCCCAGGCGCCCGCTATGTGCATATTTGCAGCAACGAGACCATCCATGGCGTCGAGTTTCACACCCTGCCCGACCTGCGCGCCCTGGGCTCGGATGCGCCACTGGTGGTGGACTTTTCCTCGCACGTCGCCTCGCGGCCGGTGGATTGGAGCCGCGTGGGCCTGGCTTTTGCCGGCGCGCAAAAAAACCTGGGCCCCGCAGGTCTGACCCTGGTCGTGGTGCGCGACGACTTGCTGGGTGCCGCCCTGGACATCTGCCCCAGCGCCTTCAACTTCAAAAACATCGCGGATAACGCGTCTTTGTTCAACACCCCGCCCACCTACGGCATTTACATAGCGGGCCTGGTGTTTGACTGGTTGGAGCGACAAGGCGGCATCGCGGCCATAGAGGCACGCAATAGGGGAAAAGCTGCGCTGCTGTACCAGGCCATCGACGCCTCCGATTTGTATTCCAACCCGGTAGAGCCGGCCTGCCGCTCGCGCATGAACATTCCTTTTTTCCTGCGCGAACCCGCTTTGGAGAGCGCCTTTTTGCAGGGCGCAGAGCAAGCCGGCCTGCTGCAACTCAAGGGCCACAAGTCGGTCGGCGGCCTGCGCGCCAGCATTTACAACGCCATGCCTTTGGAAGGCGTGCAGGCGCTGGTGGCATTTATGCGATCATTTGAACGCACCCGCGCTTAAAGGACAGACACATGGCACTAACACTGGCTGAACTGCGTACCCGTATCGACGCGCTCGATTTGGAACTGCTCGCCCTGCTCAACCGCCGCGCGGCGCTGGCCCGCGATGTCGGCGAACTCAAAAAAGGCGAAGGCTCGGTGGTATTTCGCCCGGAGCGCGAGGCCCAAGTGATCGCTAACTTGCAAGAAGCCAACACCCAAAGCGGACTGGCGCATACCTTGCAATCAGAAAGCGTGGCCTATGTGTGGCGCGAAATCATGTCGGCCTGCCGCGCTTTAGAAGCACCCCAGCGCGTGGCCTACCTGGGCCCTGCCGGCACCTTCAGCGAAGAGGCCGCACTTCGCTTTTTCGGCTCCAGCATCGCCCATGTGCCCTGCGCCAACTTTGACGAAGTATTTCACGCCACGGCGGCGGGTTCGGCGCAATTTGGCGTGATTCCGGTGGAAAACAGCAGCGAGGGCGTGGTGACCCGCTC
>JAEMRG010000302.1 GCA_016463455.1 Rhodoferax sp. | reverse complement strand
CCGACTACCTTGCTGGCCGAGCAGCATTACCAAACCCTGGTGGACCGCTTTAGCAAATGGCCGGTGAAGGTGGCCGAGATCAGCCGCTTTCGCTCGGGCAAAGAGGTCAATGTCTCGCTCAAAGGCGTGGCCGACGGCACGATTGATATCGTGGTGGGCACGCACAAATTGCTCAGCGCAGATACGCACTTCAAGGACTTGGGGCTGCTCATCATCGACGAGGAACACCGTTTTGGCGTGCGCCACAAAGAGGCGATGAAAGCCATGCGCGCCGAGGTCGATGTGCTGACGCTGACCGCCACGCCCATCCCCCGCACCATGGGTATGGCACTAGAAGGTTTGCGCGATTTGTCCGTCATCGCCACCGCGCCGCAGCGCCGCCTGGCTATCAAGACCTTTGTGCGCAGCGAAGGCCAGGGCGTCATTCGCGAAGCGGTGCTGCGTGAGTTGAAACGCGGCGGGCAAATTTACTTCTTGCACAACGAAGTGGAGACCATCGAAAACCGCCGCGCCAAGCTAGAAGAACTGCTGCCCGAGGCGCGCATTGCCGTAGCGCACGGCCAGATGCCCGAGCGCCAGTTGGAAGCGGTGATGCGCGACTTTGTAGCCCAGCGCTACAACCTGCTGCTGTGCTCCACCATTATCGAAACCGGCATTGATGTGCCCACGGCCAACACTATCGTGATTAGCCGGGCCGACAAATTTGGTTTGGCGCAGTTGCACCAGTTGCGCGGGCGTGTGGGGCGCAGCCACCACCAAGCCTACGCCTACCTGATGGTGCCCGACCTGGAAGGCCTGACCAAGCAAGCCAGCCAGCGCCTGGACGCGATTCAGCAAATGGAAGAACTGGGCAGCGGCTTTTACCTGGCCATGCACGACCTGGAAATTCGCGGGGCCGGCGAAGTGCTGGGCGAAAACCAGAGCGGCAATATGCTGGAAGTGGGCTTTCAGCTGTACAACGAAATGCTGGCCGAAGCAGTGCGCTGCCTGAAAGCCGGCATCGAGCCGGACTTGCTCAGCCCGCTTAATGCTGCCACCGAGATCAATCTGCACTCGCCCGCGCTCTTACCCGACGACTATTGCGGCGACGTGCATTTGCGCCTGAGTTTTTACAAAAAGCTAGCTACTGCCAACAACGGCGACCAAATCGACCGACTGACCGAGGAGATCGTAGACCGCTTTGGCAAACTGCCGCCACAAGGCCAAACACTGATCGACGTGCACCGCCTGCGCGTGCTGGCCAAGCCTTATGGCGTAGCCAAAGTAGATGCGGCGCCAGGTCTGATCAGCATCAGCTTCAAGAAAGACGCCCCCGTTGAACCCTTGCGCATCATCGAGCTGATCCAGAAAAACAAGCACATCAAACTGGCAGGCAACGACAAATTGCGCATAGAGCGCGCCCTGCCCGAGCCCAAAGCCCGGGCGCAAATGGTGCGCGAAGTGTTGCGTAGTTTGGGGCAGCCGGTGGCGGCCTCGCCAGTGGTTTCAGTTTGATACAGGGCCAGCGCTCTATATAATTGGCTTCCACTTATACCGATATTTGTACCGGTCTGGAGGTCACCATGTCCCAAGTCACGATTTATATGGATGAGGACGCCATCAAGCGCGCCAAAGCCTGTGCCGCTGCGGCGCAGCTATCACTCAGTGCCTGGGTGTCCCAGTTGATCAAAGACCAGGCGCCTGCGGTAGATGGCAATGGCTATCCCATTGGCTACTTTGAAGCCATGGCCGACGATGCAGAAATATGGCGGGACTTTCCGACGGCGGAAGAATTGCGCGCCAAAGAAGTACCCGATCTGCCGCGTGAGGAATGGTGATGTACCTCTTGGACACCAACACGCTGATTTATTTTTTTAAGCAGCAGGGCCATGTAGCCGCCCATATGCAACAAGTGCCGGCATATGAGATCGCGCTGGCCTCGGTGGTGCTGTTCGAACTTGAATACGGCTTGCTGCGCTCCACCAAACCGCAGACACAAAAGAGAGGCATGGACGCAGCGTGCGCCGCCCATCAGGTTTTTCAGTTGGACTACAAAAGCGCTAAGGCGGCCGCGTGGGTGCGGTACACGCTTGAAGTAGTCGGCAATCCCATCGGCAAGGTGGACCAGCTGATTGCAGGCATTGCAATGGCCAATGACCTGATTTTGGTCACCCGTAACACCCGCGAGTTCGCCCGGGTACCGGGCCTGCGCTTGGAAAACTGGTTTGACACGCCGCCTGCGCGCATTACGTAAAGCCGCCACGACTTACCTGCCCTGCGCGTCATCCTGCCTGGTGCCCCCTCCACACAAAACATGTCACACCCTCCCGCCCTCGGTCTCGTCCTTCAAGGCATCGTCGCCCCCCTGCGTCTGTCTGACTTCAAGCTGATTGCCTTTGACATGGACTCCACCCTGATCAACATTGAGTGCATCGACGAAATCGCCGATGCTGCTGGGCGCAAAGCCGAAGTGGCGGCGATTACCGAGGCAGCGATGCGCGGCGAGATTGCCGACTACAAAGCCAGCCTGCGCCAGCGCGTAGCGCTGCTGCGTGGCGTGAGTGTGGCGCATATGCAGCAAGTGCTCGACGAGCGTCTGCGCCTGAACCCCGGCGCTGCCGAACTGGTGCGCGCTTGCAAAGCGGCAGGCCTGAAAACCTTGTTGGTATCGGGTGGCTTTACGTTTTTTACCGACGCGGTGCAAGCCATGCTGGGCATCGACTGGACACGCTCCAACGTGCTGGAAGTGCAAGACGGCCTGCT
>JAEMRG010000301.1 GCA_016463455.1 Rhodoferax sp. | reverse complement strand
CCCCAGTTGCGGTATGCCCCCGCACAAGCGCGGTTTCATATGCAAGCGTTTTTGCCGGGCGCCGGAAATTAAAGGAACCGGCGCGTTGCGCCGCGCGCAGCCTTGGCGTTCTAGAGACCCAAGCTGGCCTTGAGTTTGCGGTAATTGAACTCGGACACCCACCACATGACAGCGCCCAAAACCGCACCACTGCCCAACCACAACAAGGCGCTCTGCAAAGCGTCCTGCAGCTCCAGGCTCTCCCCGCGCAGCAAGGTTTGAACAAGGTACATAAACACATACATGGGCAAGCCCCAAGCGATGAGGCCTTTGCGCAGCACATAGCGCAGGGCGCCAGCCTTGCGCTCGAGCTCCCAGCGTGCAACCGCGATGATGGCCACCCGGCCACCGGCCAAGGCAGCGGCCGCTGGCTTAAGCCAGGCCGGCGGCACTTGGGAATGCAAATACACGGCACGGATTTTTTCTATCGGCCAGCCCAGCAGCCGGCGAGCCAGCCAGGCATTGAGCAACCAGCCCAGCAAATAGCCGCACAGCAACTGCAGCAGCAAGGCCGCCAAAAACGCTGCCACCCACATCCGGCCCGTGGGGTGGTCCAACAAGCGCGATTGCGCTGGGACACCCTCGAGCTTTTCCAGCCATTGGGCAAAGAAGTAGCTGGGGATAAACGCCAGCAGCATGCAGGCAAGCGGCAGCGCACCGAGCGCGAGCTGGAAGCGAAGGCGCAGGTTTTGCGGCACCAGTGAATTGAAAGCGAGCGGCGTCATGGCGCCTATCTTACGCACCGAGACCCGCGGCCCCAGAGCTAAGCAGACACTTAGGCGGCAGGCGCCCGCATGCGCCGCCGCTATGATGTTTGGCTAAGCCCAAGCGAGCAAGCGCGCCTTGTGGCGTCTGTCGGTGACCCAAAGTGTTTGCCTAAGCACCGGCTTTTCAGCTTAAAGGAATAGCAAATATGCTCGATATGACCCATCGCACCTTGGTGACCCAAGAACAAATCAGCCAGGTGTTTAACAGCCAAGCCGCGACCGCGCTGCGCCTGCGCAGCTCGACCGCGCAAGAGCGGATTGCCAAAATTACCAAGCTGCGTGACGCGGTGGTGGCGCGGCGCGAGGAGTGGTACCGGCTGGCGGCGGCCGATCTGGGCAAACCAGCGGCCGAAGTGGACATTGGAGAGATTCTGCCGATTTGCGTGGAGGCCAATGACGCCATCCGTAACTTAAAGAAATGGATGAAGCCCAAGCGCGTATGGCCGACCCTGATGACCGGCGGTACACGCAGCGAAGTGCAATTCGCACCCAAGGGGCGCTGCCTGATCATCGGTCCGTTTAACTACCCGCTCAACCTGACGCTGGGGCCGCTGGTCTCCGCGCTTGCGGCGGGCAACACGGTAATCATCAAGCCTTCCGAACTGACGCCGCACTTGTCGGGAATGATTACTCAGCTGGTCGGCGAACTGTTTGCGCCTGACGAAGTAGCCATTTTCCAGGGCGATGCGGATGTGTCCAAGGCCTTGCTGGACATGCCTTTTGACCATATTTTCTTTACCGGCAGCCCCACCGTAGGCAAGTATGTGATGGGCGCTGCGGCCAAGCATCTGAGCAGCGTGACGCTGGAGCTGGGCGGCAAGAGCCCGACGATTATTGACGCCAGCGCTGATTTGGAATTGGCTGCCACCAGCGTGATGTTTGGCAAGTTTTCCAACGCAGGGCAAACCTGTATCGCGCCAGACTATGTGTTTGTCCACGAGAGCGTGAAAGAACGCTGGCTGGCGTGCTGCAAGGCCGAACTGAGTAAGGCCTACGGCGCAGACGCAGCGGCGCAGCAAGCCAGCAAACATTACACCCGCATCGTCAATCCACGGCACACGGCCCGCATCAAAGCCCTGCTTGACGACGCCAAGGCGCATGGCGCTGGGGTGTTGGCAGGCGGTGCGGTGGACGAGGCGCAGTGCTATGTGCAGCCTACTTTGCTGGACAACATCGGGGCCGGAGCGCGGATTTTGGAAGAAGAGGTCTTCGGGCCTTTGCTGCCCATCCTCAGCTTTACCGATATCCATCAAGTGATTGCACAGGTCAACCAGGGGCCCAAGCCGCTGGCCTTGTACCTGTACAGCCAAAACGAAGCGACGATAGCGCAGGTGCTGGCCCAAACCCAATCGGGTGGCGCCTGCATCAACCACGCCATGATTCACTTTTTACACGGCAATCTGCCCTTTGGCGGCATCGGCAATTCGGGCCTGGGCAATGCCCACGGCTTGTACGGCTTTAAGGCCTTTAGCCATGAAAAAGCGGTAGTTCGCACCCAGTTTTCCATGGCCGCCACCCTGCTGCGCGCCGGCCCGGTGCCGGCCTGGCTGAGTAAGGTCTTGCGCGCCAGCTTTAAGTGGGTGTGAGCGGACGCGGCCGGCTCACTTGGCTGCACCGCTCTGAATAGCCGGCGCGAAATTACTGATGCCCAGAGGGCTTAGGCATTTCAGCCGTAAAACAACATGAAGCCATTGAGTGCGGACACCGCGCCCAATAGGCCCAAGCCCAAACCGGCGAAATACAAAGCCGGTATGGAGCCGATGATAGAGACCGATAGCAGCACGATAGCAATTTGCAATCCGCCTTCGGCGTAGTCAAACCAAGGGTCCTGACGAATGGCATGGTCGCGAACGGCTTCATGCGCTTTGGCTCGCACCATCAATTCTTTTTTACCCTCTTTGGTATCGGGCTCGGACTCGTAGCGGTCTATGGTTTTTTTGTAGTCATCGATTTTCTTTT
>JAEMRG010000300.1 GCA_016463455.1 Rhodoferax sp. | reverse complement strand
CCTGGCGGTCTTTGGCCGCATCGTATTCCGCGTTTTCACTCAAATCGCCTTGGGCACGGGCTTCAGAGATCGCGCCGATCACGGCGGGACGCTCCACCGTCTTGAGCCGGTGGAGTTCGGCTTTCAGGATTTCGGCGCCGCGCTTGGTAATTGGAATAGTGGTCATCGGAAAACTCGTGCAACGGGGATTCATAAATGACGATGGACAGCAGCGCGCCAAAGCGCGCTGCTGTCCATCGGGTCAAGCGGCGATTATGCCAAGAGTTGGGCGTGCATCTCCTGCACCGAAATCACCCCTAGCTGATCGAGATATTTCATACCTTCGACTGCCGCCTCCGCTGCAGCAATAGTGGTGAAGGTGGTAACCCGACCCAGCAGGGCTGAGGTGCGGATGTAGCGCGAATCGGCAATCGCATTGCGCCGCTCCTCTACCGAATTGATGACCAAAGCCACTTCCTCGTTTTTGATCATGTCCACGATATTGGGACGGCCCTCAGTCACTTTGTTGACGGCGCGGCAATCCAGACCTGCTGCTTTGATCGCCAGCGCCGTGCCTTTGGTCGCCAGCAACTCAAAGCCCATAGCCGCCAGACTGCGGGCCACCTCGACGGCGCGCGGCTTGTCGCTTTGCTTGACCGAGATAAACACCCGCCCGCTGCGCGGTAAGCGGGTGCCCGCACCCAGCTGCGACTTCACAAAGGCCTCGCCAAAGGTTTTGCCCACGCCCATGACTTCGCCGGTGGACTTCATCTCCGGGCCCAAGATCGTGTCCACGCCAGGGAACTTGACGAAGGGGAACACCGCCTCCTTCACACTGAAATAGGGTGGCGAGACTTCTTTGGTGACACCTTGCGAAGCCAGGCTCTGGCCCACCATGCAGCGGGCCGCTATCTTTGCCAATTGAAGTCCGGTGGCTTTGCTGACAAAGGGCACGGTGCGCGAGGCGCGCGGGTTGACCTCCAGCACATAAATAAGGTCTTTACCTTCCACCGACTGGATCGCAAACTGCACATTCATCAGTCCGACCACCTGCAAGCCCGCCGCCATGGCTGCGGTTTGGCGCTTGATTTCTGCCACGGTGGCCACACTCAAGCTATAGGGTGGCAAGGAGCAGGCGGAATCACCGCTGTGTACGCCGGCCTGTTCGATATGCTCCATCACCCCACCGATCAGGGTGGCGCCGGTGGCGTCACGGATGCAATCTACATCGCACTCGATCGCGTCGTTGAGGAATCGGTCGAGCAGCACCGGCGAGTCGTGGCTGACCTTGACGGCCTCGCGCATATAGCGCTCCAGGTCGCGCTGCTCATGGACGATTTCCATGGCCCGCCCGCCCAGCACATAGCTAGGCCGAACCACCAAGGGATAACCCAAGGCGCTGGCTTTTTCCAGCGCCTGGGCCTCGGTGCGCGCAGTGGCATTGGGCGGCTGGCGCAGGTCCAGCGCATGCAGCAATTGTTGGAAACGCTCCCGGTCTTCGGCCGCATCGATCATGTCCGGAGTAGTGCCGATAATCGGCACGCCATGGGCTTGGAGACCGAGGGCCAGCTTCAAAGGGGTTTGACCGCCATATTGCACGATCACGCCCAGTGGCTTTTCCTTGTCGACAATTTCCAGCACGTCTTCCAAAGTCAGGGGCTCGAAATAAAGCCGGTCGCTGGTATCGTAGTCGGTGGAAACTGTCTCAGGATTGCAGTTGACCATGATGGTTTCATAGCCATCCTCGCGCAAGGCCAGCGCCGCGTGGACACAGCAGTAGTCAAACTCAATACCTTGGCCGATGCGGTTGGGCCCGCCACCCAGCACCATAATTTTTTTGCGATCGCTAGGCTGCGATTCACACTCTGCGCCCTGGGCTTCGTAGGTGGAATACATATAGGCCGTGTTCGTGCTGAACTCGGCCGCGCAGGTATCCACCCGCTTATAGACCGGGCGCACGCCCAACTCGATACGGCGCTCGCGCACTTGCGCATCGCTGGTGCGCAGTTGGCGCGCCAGGCGGCGGTCGGAAAAACCTTTTTGCTTGAGGGCGCGCAAGGTCGGCGCATCCAAGCTGTCCAGTAAGGTGCCAGTTGCCGGTTGCGGCAGGCGTTCGAGTTCCAATTCGATCTGCACAATTTGCTCGATCTGCACCAAAAACCAGCGGTCTATGCGGGTGAGGGCAAACACTTCCTCGACCGTCATGCCCTGGGCAAAGGCATCGCCCACGTACCAGATGCGCTCGGGGCCGGGGGCGCCCAATTCGCGCTCCAGCACCTCGCGGTCCTGGGTTTTTTCGTTCATGCCGTCCACGCCCACTTCCAGGCCGCGCAAGGCTTTCTGGAAGGACTCCTGGAAGGTACGACCCATGGCCATCACTTCACCCACCGATTTCATCTGGGTGGTCAGGCGGCTGTCGGCTGCAGGGAATTTTTCAAACGCGAAACGCGGTATTTTCGTGACCACGTAGTCGATGCTGGGCTCGAAGCTGGCGGGGGTTGCGCCGCCAGTGATGTCGTTGCGCAACTCGTCCAGCGTAAAGCCCACAGCCAGTTTGGCGGCAATTTTGGCAATCGGAAAGCCCGTGGCTTTGGATGCCAGCGCGCTGGAGCGCGAGACACGCGGATTCATCTCAATGACCACCATGCGCCCGTCTGCCGGGTTGATGGCAAATTGCACATTGGAGCCACCCGTATCCACGCCGATTTCGCGCAGTACGGCCAGGCTGGCATTGCGCAGAATTTGGTATTCCTTATCGGTCAGGGTCTGGGCCGGAGCCACCGTGATCGAG
>JAEMRG010000299.1 GCA_016463455.1 Rhodoferax sp. | reverse complement strand
GGGGAGATTGTCGGGGATTGAGGTGTTAAGCCAATCCATTGCCAAAATCAGTAGTTTCTCGACTGTTTATTCGCAGTTTTTGCCGCCATCTATTGGAGTTGATTCGCCAGGTCTAGCGGGGGAGGGGCGGGTGATTAAGTGGCGGCGTCGGCCAAAACCGTAGCGCGGACGACGGAGTGCTACAAGGGCAGCAAAGAAACATTCGCTTGCAATTCGTCCCAAGGCGCGGACAGCTTGCGGCCATCGCGTACCAGCAAGCCCGTGGCTTCCAGTATGGCGACGTCTTGGTGGACATTTTTGTAATCGCGCCCCAGCGCTTGCGCCAGTTCGCGCACGTTGCTGGCGCCGTGCTGGCGGACGTGGCGCAGCATGTCCAGCCGGCGCGGGGACAGCGTTTCCAGCATGGTCTGCACATCCAAAAAGGTGATGTGCGTCTCCTCACCCTGTTCGCCCTTGACGGCGCGGCCCCATGCTTGGCTAAAGCGCTTGCCCATAGCGGCCAAGCTGTCCACGTTGACCTGCACTTTAGGTGTCGTTCCCATGTGTCGCCCTTTCTACATCGGCCAGAAAATCAGCCACCAATTTCTCCATATTGACAAACCGATAGGGCATCTGCGTGACACCCAGGTGTTTGTGGTCACCCTTGCCCCGTTCGTTGTCATATCCCACGATGCGTTCCCCATCGCGCCCATAAAACAAACTGTATTTCAGCCCATGCGGCCTTTCTGCAGACGGTGCCGGTAGCTGCCAGATCGTCATTTCAACCACCCCGCCGTCCGGCAAAACCGCTTTATCGTAGAAAAGTCGCTTGGCCTTCATATGGTCAATCTAACCATAATTTTAGTTTACGTCAATAGCTATGGCCATGGTTTGAGCGGGCTGTAAAGACACATTCAAAATTGGTGGCTATTTTCGGTAGCCACCAAATAAGGAGCGCACCAAGGAAGCATTCCCCTTGCCAGGCCCCAAGCTTTGCGACCCGCATCCTTACTGAAACGCCACCTCCGCAAAGCTGCGTAGTTTGCGGCTGTGCAGCTGGTCTAGGCCGCGTTCGCGCATCAGTTCGATGGCGCGTATGCCAATGCGCAGGTGCTGGTCCACGCGTTCGCGGTAAAAGTGGTTGGCCATGCCGGGCAGTTTGATTTCGCCGTGCAGCGGTTTGTCGCTGACGCACAGCAAGGTGCCGTAGGGCACACGAAAGCGAAAGCCGTTGGCGGCGATAGTGGCGCTTTCCATGTCCAGCGCCACGGCGCGGCTTTGGCTGAAGCGGCGCTGCGGCTGGTTGTCGGGCAGCAGTTCCCAGTTGCGGTTATCGGTGCTGGCCACGGTGCCGGTGCGCAGAATGCTTTTTAAGGCGCTGCCCTTCAGGCCGGTGACATCGGCCACGGCCTGCTCCAGCGCCACCTGAATCTCGGCCAGCGCGGGAATGGGTACCCACAGCGGCAACTCTTCGTCCAGCACATGGTCTTCGCGCACATAGCCGTGCGCCAGCACGTAGTCGCCCAATCGCTGGGTGTTGCGCAGGCCGGCGCAGTGGCCCAGCATGATCCAGGCGTACGGGCGCAGCACGGCGATATGGTCGGTGATGTTTTTGGCGTTGGCCGGGCCCACGCCGATATTGACCATGCTGATACCGTTGCCGTCTTCACGCACCAGGTGGTAGCCCGGCATTTGCGGCAGGCGCGGCGGGCTGTG
Organism: Rhodoferax sp.; assembly: GCA_016463455.1. Lineage (GTDB taxonomy): Bacteria > Pseudomonadota > Gammaproteobacteria > Burkholderiales > Burkholderiaceae_C > Allorhodoferax. The sequence goes on along the minus strand of JAEMRG010000299.1, from coordinate 1,075 downwards.
GCCCTCGGTATGGGGTGCCGCACCAGCGCTGCTGGCGCGGCGTGTCGTCAGGTTGCCCGGTTCTACAAAGGCGCTGTAGGGGCTGTGCGGGTCGGCCATGGCGGCGCGGCCCAGGGCGACAAATTCGTCGATATAAAACTGGTAATTGGTAAACAGCACAAAGTTCTGAAAATGCTCGGGTAGCGTGCCGGTGTAGTGACGCAGGCGGTGCAGCGAATAGTCCACGCGCGGTGCGGTAAACAGCGACAGCGGCTGGGGCTCGCCGGGGCCGGGCGCGTAGGTGCCGTTGGCAATACCGTCGTCCATGGCGGCCAGGTCTGGCAGGTCGAACACATCGCGCATACGGGCGCGGCGCTCAGCGCCCATCTCGCCTTCGAGGTGGTCGTTGTCGGCAAAAGAAAAATGCACCGGTATGGGCTGGGTGCTGGTGCAAATTTCCAGTTCTACCGCATGGTTGTTGAGTAGCAACTGAAACTGTTCCAGGTAATAGCGCCGATATAAATCAGGCCGCGTAAGCGTAGTCTCAAAACGCCCTGGCCCGGCCACAAAGCCGTAGCTCAAACCCGTGCCCTCGGTCTTGCCGGTGCGCGACACCGTATCCGTATGCACGCGTACCAAGGGGTAAAAAGCGCGCACATGGCCCAAGGCATCATCACCCGCAACAAAGGCCTGCATGCAGGCGCGCAAATGGGCGATGCTTTGGGCGTAAATCCTTTGCACCTGCGCCAAAGCCTCGGCAGCGGAGCTAAATTTTTGTGGGGCGATAAACGGGGGCTGGTTGTTCATGCAGCGATTGTGCCTTGGGTAGCTTGTCATCGCCTAGGTGTTCGGTTTGCTTACAAAGTGACCAAATGCGCAGGACGGGCTCCATGCACAGCGCTTAAGGGAATGCGTGCATCGAAGGTCACGAATCGACCAGCGTTCTTCACGGCCAACCCCAGTAGATACAAGTCGGTCAATTGCCGTGGCCCATGGATATGGGGGTGGTGAAAGCGTCCAGCATCCAAAACACTAATGTCGTCGGCCCACAGCTGATGAAAAGTCGTAGCGGTGGAACCTTGCAACATGACTACCA
>JAEMRG010000298.1 GCA_016463455.1 Rhodoferax sp. | reverse complement strand
GATGTATTGAACGCCGATAATCGCATAGGATGCCGCGCCCAAAGCCCACCAAGAGGTCCAAACCCATCTTTTAGTTTGCCGGTCCCCAAGGAATACCCCATGAAACGACGCACTCTTTTGCAAAGCGCTGGAGCCCTTGCCGTGTCTGGCGCGATCAAAGACTTCACGCTGGTGGGCATGATTGGCGGCACGCCCCATGTGCGGGTGGTCAATGCCGCATATCGTGGTGCTTGGCGATGCCGAGCAAGCGCTGCGCCGCTTGGGCGATTGGCAAGCCATAGACCAGGCCGCGCGGGTGAGTGTGCACAGCCAGCCACTGCATGGTGCAGCTTTATTGGCAGTGATGCAGGAGGCCGATGTGCTGGTGCTGCTACGCGACCGCAACCCGCTGGACGCGCAGACCATTGCGCTGTTACCACGCCTGCGCTATCTGGTGTTTACCGGCTCGCGCAACACCACGCTGGATGCTGCGGCCCTGGCAGCGCGCGGCATACCGGTAAGTCACACCGAATGGGGCCCTTCCAAAGACAGTACCTGCGAGCTGACCTGGGCGTTGATATTGGCGGCTACGCGCCAATTAGCCGAGTACAGCGCCTTGCTGGCGCAAGGCCAATGGCGTGCAGCCGCACCGCAAGCCTTGCCCGGCGTGCTGCATGGGCAAGTGCTGGGCTTAGTGGGCTTGGGCGAAATTGGTAAACGCGTGGCCCTGGTCGGCAAGGCTCTGGGCATGGAAGTGCTGACCTGGAGCCCGAATATGACGCCCGAGCGCGCCGCTGTGCACGGCGTGCAGGCCGTGTCCCTGGACGAATTGCTCTCACGGGCCAAAGTGCTGAGCCTGCATCTGGTGCCCTCGGCTATGACCCGCCACCTCATCAATGCCGAACGCCTTGCGCAGATGCGGCCCGACAGCCTGCTGGTCAATACCTCGCGCGCTGCCTTGATAGACACCGGCGCTTTGGTACAGGCCTTGCGCGCCGGGCGCATCGGCATGGCGGCTCTCGATGTGTTCGATACCGAGCCCCTGCCTGCGGACAGCGCTTTACGCGACTGCCCGCGTCTTTTGCTCACACCCCACCTGGGTTTTGTGGTGGAGCCGGTGTACCAAACCTTTACCGATGGCGTGCTGCAATGCTTGCAGGCCTGGCTGGCCGGGCAGCCCTTGCCCCGACTTTTGAAAGCAGCGACATGAGGCAATCGATGTGGTCCCTGGGTTGGCGCACTTTATGGCGCGATGTGCGATCGGGCGAATTACGCTTGCTGGTGGTGGCGGTCACACTCGCCGTCGCGGCCTTGACGGCGGTAGGATTTTTTGCTGACCGCTTGCAAGCCGGTTTGCAGCGCGACGCGCGCCAGTTGCTTGGCGGCGATGCGGTCATTGCCAGCGACCGCCCGGCGCCCGCTTTCTTCGCCGAACAAGCCCGTACCCTGGGCCTGGCGATGGTGAACACCCAAGGCTTTCCCACCATGGCACGCACCACGCAAGAGCAAGGTGGCAATAGCAAGCTGGTGGCCTTGAAATCGGTAGAGCCGGGTTACCCCTTGCGCGGCACCTTACGCATTGCGGACGCGCCCGGCGCGCCGGAGCGGCCTGCACGCGGCATACCCGCGCCCGGCATGGTGTGGGTGGATGCGCAATTGCTCGATGCCTTGGGCATTGGCGTGGGTGACAGCTTACTGCTGGGGGAGCGCAGCTTGCAGGTGCAGGCCATCATCGTCATAGAGCCAGACCGGGGCGCTGGGTTTATGAATTTTTCGCCGCGCGTGATGATCAATAGCCAAGACTTGGCCTCGACCGCCTTGGTGCAAGCCGCCAGCCGCGTCAATTACCGTTTGGCCGTGGCGGGTGAGGATGCGCAGATCAAGCGTTTTGTAGATGCGGCTACGCAGCGCACTAAGACCGGCCATGCGGCGCAAGCAGCGGACCCTGTGCAGGCTGAGTCGTTGGCAAGCGAAAAAGCTGCCAGCGCGACGACGCCAAGTGAAGCGAAAAAAAGTTCCGTCGAACCAGAACCCTTGCGCGGCGTGCGTATTGAGTCCACCCAAACTGGCCGCCCCGAAATGGGCCAGACCCTGGACCGCGCAGAAAAATTCCTATCGCTTGTCGCATTGCTGGCCGCCTTGCTCAGCGCCGTGGCCGTGGCGCTGGCGGCGCGTTCGTTTGCCGCCAAGCATTTGGATGACTGTGCCATGTTGCGCGTGCTGGGCCAAAGCCAGCGCACGATTGCCGGGGCCTATGCCTGGGAGTTTGCGCTGGTGGGCTTGTTTGCCAGCGCTTTAGGCGTGGCTATAGGTTTTGGCGTGCATTATTTGTTTGTGCTGCTACTCGCAGGTTTGGTGGACACGCAGCTACCCCAAGCCAGTCTGGCCCCGGCGGCGCTGGGCCTGGGTATGGGCCTGACGCTTTTGTTTGCTTTTGGGCTGCCGCCCGTATTGCAATTGGCGCAGGTGCCGCCTTTGCGCGTGATACGTCGCGACGTGGGCAATTTACGCCCCGCATCCTTGGGTGTGCTGGCCCTGGGCGTGACCGGTTTTGCCGCCTTGCTGCTGGTGGTCAGTAGCGACTTGACGCTGGGCTTGATTGCCGTCGCGGGTTTTGCCGGTGCGGTGCTGCTGTTTGCGATGCTCAGTTGGTTGGCTATCAAGCTTTTGCGCGCCAGCGTGAACGAAAGCAGTGCGCCGCGGGCTTTGGTGCTGGCTACGCGCCAAATTGCAGCACGCCCTGCGTTTACCGTGGTGCAGGTGAGCGCTTTGTCGGTGGGCTTGCTGGCACTGGTGC
>JAEMRG010000297.1 GCA_016463455.1 Rhodoferax sp. | reverse complement strand
TGCGTGATATCTCAGAGGTCTTTGCCAAAGAAAAAATGAACGTCATCGGCGTGCAAACCCAAAGCGTCAAAGGCATCGCCTGGATGACCTTCACCATCGAAGTCGCCGACTCGGGGCGCTTGGGCAAGGTGCTGGGGACGATTGGCGGGCTCTCTGGCGTGCGGGCGGCGCGCAGGCGTTAGTCGCTAGTCGGTTTCACTGCGTCCCAAAAATTCTATCCCCCGCATCGCCCAAGCCCGGCAAGATGTAGCCATGTTCATTGAGTTCGCGGTCGATGGCGGCGGTGTAGATTTCCACATCGGGGTGCGCTTCGTGCAAGGTGTTGATGCCCACTGGGGCGGTGAGCAGGCACATAAATTTGATGGACTTGGGCTTGCATTGTTTGATACGGGTAATGGCAGCCACCGCCGAGTTGCCAGTGGCTAGCATCGGGTCCACCACCACCACGTCGCGGGATTCCATGTCCTTGGGCATCTTGAAGTAGTACTCCACCGCTTGCAGGGTTTCGTGGTCGCGGTACAGGCCGATGTGGCCGACGCGCGCGCCGGGTACGACGCTCAGCATGCCGTCCAAAATGCCATTGCCCGCGCGCAAGATGGACACGAAAACTAGCTTTTTGCCGTCGATCACTTTGGCTTGCATCACCTCCAGCGGCGTTTCAATTTGTACGTCCTGGGTCGCCATGTCGCGTGTCACTTCATAGGCCATCAGGCTGCTCAGTTCATTGAGCAGGCTGCGAAAGCTATTGGTGCTGGCCTCTTTTTTGCGCATCAGCGTGAGCTTGTGCTGCACCAGCGGGTGGTCGATCAGGTGCACAAGGGAGCGGGCGGCGGGGGAGATGGCAACAATAGTCATGGCTAGTCGGTAGGTAAGAGTGAAGGGGCACGCCCCTGACGGATCAAACTCTAACCGATGCTCCGCAGCTACCCCCTTGGCTGGCCCGATTCAGTCGGCCTGTACCCCGGCATGGCTTTGGCGCAGCTGCCACACGATATGCCCGAGCAGCGCAAAAAACACCACCGCGCCGCCGATCAGGGTGCGCTGGCTGGGGATTTCATTGTGGATCAGCCAGACCCATAGCGGCCCCAGCACCGGCTCGGCAATGCCGATGAGCGCCGCAATCGCCGAGGGCAGCAGCGGCGCGCCGGTCACAAAAAACGCCATACCCAGACCGAGGTTGAATGCCCCGAACATAAACAGTAGCCCCAGGTCCACCGGGCTGACCGCAAAGGCCGGTGTCATCACCGCTGCCACGCACGTCGCCATCAAAGTGCCGGTGCACACGGCGGGCATCATTTGGACTTCGGCGTGGCGGCGGGTGATCACGGTCGCAGCCGAAAACGCCAGCGCAATCAGCACCGCCAGACCATCCCCAATCGGCGAGACCGTGCCGCCCAGGGATTCAGAGACCATGATGCCCACACCGGTGATCACCGCCGCAATCGCCACCCAAGTATTTAAAGGCACGCGCTCGCCAAAGAGCAAAAACGCCATCAGCGCGGCAATCAGCGGTACGCCGGCCTGGATAAGCAAAATATTTGCCACCGTGGTGTAAGACAGCGCCACCACAAAACACGTGGAGGCCAGTGCGAAACAAGCGCCTACCGCCGCACCGGCCCAGCCCATGGCGCGAAACAGTTGCAGCGTGCCGCGCAGGCCTTGGCGGTGCAACATGAACCACAACAAAAACACCGACGCAAAGAAAGCGCGCCAGAACACCACCGTCCAGCTTTCGCTCACGCTCAGGTAGCGCGCGATGGTGCCACCAAAGCTCCACGCCGTGGCCGAGCCCAGTACCAGCAGCGCGCCGCGCCGGTCAAAGGCCGCTGCCTGCATGACTTAGGTGGCGCCCAGGCGTTGGATCAGTTCGACCTTGTAGCCGTCAGGGTCGGTTACAAAGGCGATTTGCGTGGTGCCGCCTTTGACCGGGCCAGGCGCACGCGTCACATTGCCGCCTGCCGCTTTGATCTGATCGCAAGCGGCATAAATGTCGCTCATACCCAGCGCCACATGCCCGTAGGCGCTGCCCATGTCATAGGACTCGACGCCCCAGTTGTAGGTCAGCTCCAGCTCGGCATGGTCGGGGTTGCTGCCGTAGCCCAGAAAGGCCAGGGTGTATTTGTATTCCGGGTTTTCCGAGGTGCGCAAGAGCTTCATGCCGAGCACCTGGGTGTAAAAATCAATCGATCGCTGGAGATTGCCAACGCGCAACATGGTGTGGAGGATTCGCATGGCGGCCATTGTGCCTGAGCGCTCGCCCATAATGGTTCGCCGCTGGCGACGCTCTGCTGCTTTGTGCCGACACGGCCGCACCCGAACCGAGGAATATGGATGTCTGTTTTTACCCGTGTGGTTTTATTTACCGATAGCGATGGGCGGGCGCGTTTTCGCGAAGAGCCCTTGCCCCTGGGGCAAGGCACGCCCCAATCCATGCTGTCCGAATTATTTGCCAGCGGCGGCTACCAGCTGCGCCACAGCCCGGTGGGCTTTCGCAGCAGTTTTCATTGCACCACGCACCCGCAATGGGTGTTCATTCTGGGTGGACAGATGGAGATCGGCCTGCAAGGCGGCGCCTCGCGGGTGTTTGGGCCGGGCGCGCATTTTTTTAGCGCCGACCTGCTACCCGAGGGTGCCATGTTTGACCCGCAGGTGCACGGTCACTGGAGCCGCCAGGTCGGGCCGGACCCGCTCATTACTTTGTTTGTGCGGGCCGCCTGAGCTTGCTTATTTAGCGGGCTGGCCCGCGGTTCCCGCCGGGGCCGCCACGGCCACGCTGGCCGCCGC
>JAEMRG010000296.1 GCA_016463455.1 Rhodoferax sp. | reverse complement strand
TAATTAACGATTACAACTTCGCTTGGATATTTGCATTTTTAGACCGTTTTGTACAGGGCTTTGCAAGTTAGCTCTCAAACAATGCGTGTCAAAACCCAGCCGGTAACAGCGATATGGCTCAGCGTCACCAGCACCGACGCACCGTGCAGCCATTTGAAACGCAAGCGGTCATCAGAATCAGTGGCTCGATTGATTGCCGGCATCAGCAACTGCCGTACGGGAATGGTCGTTAAGGCAACAGCCGCCATTGCAGCAACAGCAGTGGCGTCATGCGACCACCACAACATAGCCGCGAGTGCCGCTGTGACCACCACAAACAAGTAAAACCAAGGAAACGCAAGGCGCAGCGTAGCGCCAGCCGCAGGCGCTGGCAGTGCTTTGAATATAAAAGCGGCAAAGCCAAAGGAGTACAGCGTCATGCCGCCGAACAAGAGCGCCGTGGCCAGTATGGCTAATGAGTGGGTCATACCAGAGTACCTTGAGGTAAAGAAGCAATAGGCACCAGCGGCAGCGGCAGGCCTTCGGCAATGGCTACTTGCTCGAGCGCTTTTTCGAACAGCATGCGTGCGGTACCAGCAACCTGCTGCAAGTAAGCATGCAATTGCGCGTCGGCTGCGCTCCTGTTGGCGCACTCGCCGCTGTATGTTTCAAAGCAGGAGACTTGCAGCAGCAGCTCTGCCAAGTGGCTGGGGCACTCACAAGCCATTGCTGATGAAAGCCCGGCAAATTGTGTCAATGCAGCATCGCCAAACCGGGGGGGTGATATGGTTTGTTGTGTAAGGCTTTTTGTACTTGGAATCGTCAGCTTGGGGGCTGTGACGGTGGTGTCTGACGGCGTCTCGGCACGCGGCAAGGATGCCAGCCACTGACCCAATGAATCGTCATCTACGGGTTCATACAAGACTGCGGCACCGGCGCCAATTAACTCTGCTCGTCCTGCGGCACTGGAAAAGCGGTACACCACTGCCGCCGCAGGGGCTCGCCAGGCGTCTTGGGCAACGCGTAATTCTTGCCGTGCACCAGGCTGCAAACTTGATGCTTGCCACAGCAGCAGGTCGACGGCGGGATTGGCAGAATGTTGGGCGGCCCGGGCTGCATCGGCCAACGTATCAAAGACAGCCACCATCTGCAGCGCTGGCTTCAAGGGCTGGCGATCAATCAAGCTTTTCAGACGGCTCGCCAAGGCCTGTCCCACCACGACAGCCCTCCTGGGTGCCTGACTCATTGCACTGGGTCGGTTTGTTGTTTTGGCCGCTTCAGGCGTCTGCGTCATCTCGCGCATTTGTTCAGTTTCAAGTGCCGCCAGCAGGCCGATTGCATGGCCCTGCGCAGTAAGTCGGCGCAGCAAGGTCGCTCGCTCTACGTCTGCTGACGAATACAACCGGTGTCCAGATGCTGCCGTGTTGGGCCGCACAGCTTGGTAGCGCTGCTCCCAAATGCGCAAAGTCGCCACGGGCATGCCTGCAATGCGTGCTACAGCTCCGGCTCTAAAAGTTGGCTTCAACTTGGTTGCCAACGGCACGTTCGGCTGAACATCAATCTTGGTAAAAGTCATTGATCAATGGTTGAGTTAATTATGAGTCGAATTTTACCTTTATTTTTAAGGGGAATTGGCTTTTAAAAGGCTTTCTTGCGTTAAGATATTGACTCAACAACGACTCGTTACGCAAGTTTAGTCATTTTTGAAACGGCTCAATTCATTCTTTTGCTTCAATAAAGCTTCAGATGGAATGCGCCAATTTTGTTGAAGTCTTCAAGCACCAAGAAAGCAGGCCCTTGGCGCTACTTTGAAATTAACCTGGCTTGGTTTAAATTGGAATTCCCATGAACAACAATCGACGCACCTTTTTCATGACCCTGGCCGCTGGCACATCGCTTTTGGCCACATCCGCCCGTGCTCAGGCAAAACTGGACGAAAAGAACCCGCAAGCCGTGGCCTTGGGCTATGTGGCCGATGCCACCAAGACCGACACCAAAAAGTTCCCCAAATACGCCGCCGGCCAGATTTGTACCAACTGCGCCTTGTACCAGGGCAAAGCCAGCGATGCCTGGGGTGGTTGCCCGTTGTTTGCCGGTCAGCAAGTGGCCGGCAAAGGCTGGTGCAGTGCATGGGCCAAAAAAGGCTGATGGTGGCTGACTCGGCCGCGATACCTTTAGCGGGTACAGGCCGGGTGCAAAGCCTTAGCTCCGGTGTCGCGCTGCTCCTTGCAGGAGATACCCTTCCTAAGTGGGTGCTTGCTGATCTGCGCACCGACCACGCAGGCGAGGTCGGCGCGGTCTGCATTTACCAGGGCGTTTTGCGATTTGCGCGTGATCCCGCTTTAAGGGTCTTCGCTGAGCACCACTTGGTTACCGAACAAAAGCACCTGCGCCTTATTGCGGTCTGGCTACCTTCAGCGGAACACAGCCGCCTGCTGCCGCTCTGGCGACTGGCCGGGTTTCTCACCGGGGCCTTGCCTGCGCTGTTCGGCCCCAGAGCGGTCTACGCAACCATCGAGGCGGTAGAGACCTTCGTTGACCACCACTACGAAGAGCAGATATGCGCGTTGGCCTCGCAGCCGGACCTCAATGACTTGCGTCAGACCTTGCTCGATTGCCAAGCCGACGAAGTGGCTCACCGCAACGAGGCGGCTGCGGCTCGGGGCCCCGGTCAATCAGCTTGGGTGTTGCGCGCTTGGTGCGCCATGGTGGGCGCAGGCTCAAAGGCTGCGGTAGCCTTGATCCGCCACATTTGAGTGACGCATGCATGACCGCCATCGCAGCCGAAATCGAACGCTTTGACCG
>JAEMRG010000295.1 GCA_016463455.1 Rhodoferax sp. | reverse complement strand
TTTCACCCGCGATAAAGCCCTGCATTTTGGGCAGGCGGCGCGCATCGGCCACGGCTTCCCCCTCGGTGCCGCGCAAGAGCAGTGCGTTGGCCTGCACCAGTTGCAAAGTCGCGGCCATGGAATGCGCGTATTCCGGGTGGGTGTAGCTGGTCACCAGCAGGCTGGGGCCAGCGCAAGGATTCATCAGCTTCACCAAGCTGTGCGCCGAATTGCGCAAGTTAACGACGCGGCGCACTTCCAGCAGTCTTTGCAAGCCGGTGCTTAAAGCGGCAGTGGGAAAGAAGGCCACTTCGCCAGCGGCGAGGGGCGCAAGGGCGCTGCGCGCATGGATGCCCAAAGCTTCCAGCACTTCGGCGGTAAACACGCGGCTGTTTTCCGTGGGTGTGCCGTGGATCATGACCGGGTGGCCCTCGCGCGTTAGTAGTAAGGCCAGCAAAGGCGTGAGCACCGGAATTTTGCGGGCGCCGTTGTAGCTGGGGATAACGACAACGGGCTTGTCGCCCTTGGGCACGGTGTGCAGGCGCGGCGCCGTGGCGTCCAGAAAGCCAGCCATTTCTTCGGGCGTTTCGCCCTTGACGCGCATGGCCAGGCAAAAAGCGCCCACTTCCAGGTCGCTAACCGTGCCATCGAGCAACTGGCCCCACAAATCGGCGGCCTGCGCGCGGCTCAGCCCCCGCGCGCCGTCTTTGCCGCGACCGATTTCCCGCAAGTACATGCCAATAGCCATGCGGGTATTGTCGGCGAGCGCTGGGAACGGGTAGCTATGAGCTTATGCGTTGGCCCTACGCGGCGAATTTCAATCGGGCGCTTTCCAGTAGTGGTAAGTCCAGGCGGTGGTAAAGCCAAAGCGGCGGTACAAGCCCAGCGCAGGGGCGTTGTCGGCTTCCACTTGTAAAAAGGCGCGGGTAACGCCTCCCTGGCGTGCCAAGCCGACAAAGGCGCTTAGCAGGGACGCGCCCAGACCCTGGCCCCGCGCATTGGGCAGGGTGCGCATGCCGTGCACGCTGAGCCAATCGCGGCTGATGCAGGCTGTGCCCGCGGCCAGCGACACGCCGGCGCTTTGCACATAGGCGTAACGGGCAAAGCGGCTGCGGCTGAGCAATTGCACCCGCAAGGCGCCGTCCTCTGCGTCAAAGCCTGGGGCGGTATACACGCTGGCCCAAGCTTCGGCGGGCGCATCCAGCAGCATGACTTTGGGGCGCTCGCTTGCACTGCCCAGCCGTGGCGCAGCAGTTGTCAAGTCTGCCGCTGCTTGCATGTCCACTAAGGAAGCGATTTGCACATGCACTGGGTCCGTCTTTCGGTAGCCCAAGGCCTGTAAGCGCTCTTGCCAGTGGCGCAGGCCCAGCGTGTCGGCAATGCGAAAACAGGGCGGCAAACCATGGTCGCGGTATTGCTGCTCGATAGCAGGCAGCAATGCGATGTCCAGACCATGGTGGAAAAGGGGAATGGCGCTGCGCGCGCGCCCAATGTCGGCTGCATCAAACGGCAGCAGCCAGCCAGGCAGCTCGCTTTGCGCAGCTGGAGAGACGGCGTCCAGTGTGGCGCGTTCCAGGCTTTCAATGTCGTGCTGAGCGATGGGGGTAGGGAGCATGGCGGCATTGTGGCGCAGGGCTGGCCTACACTGGCGCCCGCTATGACTAAAGCCGATGCCGCACCACCTTCTGACCAACACCAAGCAGCGCCGCCGGTGATGCCAGCGGCCAGCGTTCGCAACAAGCTTTCCGACGAGCCGACAAACCGGGAATCGCAGCCCTTGTTGGTGCTGGGTTTTGAGTCCTCCTGCGATGAAACCGGCGTGGCCTTGGTCGAGCTGCAAGGGCAAGCCGTGCCGCGTTTGCTGGCCCATGCTTTGTACAGCCAGGTGGATATGCACCAGGCCTTTGGCGGCGTCGTGCCCGAACTGGCCAGCCGCGACCACATCCGCCGCGTGCTGCCCTTGACCAGCGAAGTCATGGCCCGTGCCGGACGCAGCTTGCGCGAAGTGGACGTGGTCGCCTACACGCGTGGCCCCGGCCTGGCGGGCGCATTGCTGGTGGGCGCGGGCTTTGCTTGCGCATTGGCGGCGGCTTTGGACAAACCCGTTTTAGGCGTTCACCATTTAGAGGGGCATTTGCTCTCGCCCTTTCTCAGCGCCGACCCGCCGCAATTTCCCTTTGTGGCGCTATTGGTATCGGGCGGCCACACGCAGCTGATGCGGGTCGATGGCGTGGGCCGCTACGAGATGCTGGGCGAGACGATTGACGACGCAGCCGGCGAGGCTTTTGACAAGTCGGCCAAGCTGATGGGCTTGGGCTACCCCGGCGGCCCGGCGCTTGCGGCTTTGGCTGCGCAGGGCGATCCCAAGGCTTACGTTTTGCCGCGCCCCTTGCTGCACAGCGGCGATTTAGATTTTTCATTTGCGGGGCTCAAGACGGCGGTGCTGGTGCAGTCGCAAAAAATGGTGGCTGCCCATGGCGCCCCGATTGCGCCTTCCGAATACACCCTGGCTTCAGGGGCCACGCCGGGCTTTGGCGCTTTGCCTGTGCAAGCGCAGGCCGATTTGGCCGCGTCCACCCAAGCGGCTATTGCCGATGTACTGGTAAAAAAATCCATGACCGCGCTCAAAACAACCGGCTTGCAGCGCTTGGTCGTGGCCGGGGGTGTCGGGGCGAATCGGTGTTTGCGAGAGCAGCTCAATGCCCAATGCGCAGCGCGTGGCGTGCGGGTGCACTACCCCGAGTTGCACTTATGCACCGACAACGGCGCCATGATCGCGCTGGCCGCCGCGATGCGCCTGCAAAGCGG
>JAEMRG010000047.1:9642-11018 GCA_016463455.1 Rhodoferax sp. | reverse complement strand
CAGACCAAGGACAACCACGCCATCATCACCGTCACCGGTGACCCGGTGCAGGCACAACGTTTCATCAAGGCCTATGACCCGTTGCTGCATTTGCTCTCTTTGGGCCGCAGCATTGATTTGTACAAAGACGTCGGCCTGCCGGCTGCCGTGGCACAGCGCTATGACTTTGCGCACATGACGGGCTCGCACGTGGTGGGCCACACCCGCATGGCCACGGAGTCGGCGGTGACGCCGGATCGGGCGCATCCGTTTACCGCCGGCCAGGACTTCTGCATGGTGCACAACGGCTCTTTGTCCAACCCCTACCAGATTCGGCGCATGCTGGAGCCGCGCGGCATCAAATTTGACACCGACAATGACACCGAAAGCGCTTGCCGTTTTATCGAATGGCGTATGCGTGAAGGCGACGATCTAAAAACCGCGCTGGAAACTGGCTTTGACGAGCTCGACGGTTTTTACACCTTGCTCATGGGGACCGAGAACCAGCTTGCGCTGATCCGCGACCCCTTTGCCTGCAAACCGGCAGTGATAGCTGAGACCGACGACTATGTGGCCATCGCCTCAGAGTTCCGCTCCCTCGCGCACCTGCCCGATATCGACCATGCCTATGTGTTCGAACCCGCACCCCAGGAGATGTATATATGGAAGGCCTAAATTTTGATTTGCGCCAGCAATCGGTGCGCGAACTCAACCAGTTCTTGCATAGCGACGCGGGTAAGGCATCGCGTGGAACCGTTGAGGTCCATCACCCCGATGGCGCACATAGCATCGCCGCCGGGCTCAACGCCCCGGTCAAAGTAGTGGTGCATGGCCACGCCGGTTACTACGCGGCGGGGATGAATATGCATGCCGATATCACGATCGAAGGCAGCGCGGGTACGGGTGTGGCCGAGAACATGATGAGCGGGCGTGTCCACGTCAAGGGCTTTGCGAGCAATAGTGCTGGCGCCTCGGCCCATGGGGGTTTGCTGGTGATTGAGGGTAATGCGGCCCTGCGCTGTGGGATTTCCCTCAAGGGCGGCAATATTGTGGTGGGTGGCTCCGTGGGTAGTTTTTCTGCTTTTATGGCACAGGCCGGTCGCATGGTGGTGTGTGGCGATGCGGGTGATGGTCTGGGCGACTCTTTATACGAGGCGGTTCTGTATGTCAAAGGCAGCATCAAGTCTTTGGGTGCGGATGCACAGTTGGAGCCCATGGGTGCGCAGGATCTGCAAATCGTGACGGATTTGCTTGCCCAAGCGGGTATGAGCCAACACCGGGCCTCAGATTTCAAACGCGTCGCTAGCAAGCGTGAGCTCTACCACTGGAACGCCGACGCCAATCAGGAATACTAGAAAGAACGCTATGGAACAAAAGATGAATTTTTTTAAGTCCGC
>JAEMRG010000047.1:0-9542 GCA_016463455.1 Rhodoferax sp. | reverse complement strand
CTGGGCCGCGCAGCCACTGAAATGGGCACTTCCACCACCACGGGCGACGGCGGCATGACCAAGGAGGAGCGAGATTCTTCCAAAACCTTGGTGTACCAATGTTTACCCTCTCGCTATGGCTTCAACCCTGACGACGTGCGGCGTGCTGATGCGATCGAGGTAGTCATCGGCCAAGGTGCCAAACCTGGCGGCGGGGGCATGTTGTTAGGCCAGAAAGTCAATCCGCGCGTGGCCAAGATGCGTACCCTGCCAGAGGGGGTTGACCAGCGATCGGCCTCTCGACAACCCGATTGGACGGGTCCCGATGACCTGACCATCAAGATCAATGAATTGCGTGAAATCACCGACTGGGAGAAACCGATTTACGTGAAGATCGGAGCCACGCGGGTTTTCAATGACGTCAAACTGGCAGTCCATGCGGGTGCGGATGTGGTGGTGGTCGATGGCATGCAGGGCGGCACCGCAGCAACGCAGACCTGCTTTATCGAGCATGTGGGCATTCCCACGCTGGCTGCCCTGCGCCAGGCGGTGGATGCGCTGGAAGACTTGGACATGGTCGGGAAGGTTCAATTGATCATTTCTGGCGGTATCCGTACCGGAGCTGATGTAGCCAAAGCCTTGGCCATGGGCGCAGATGCCGTGGCATTGGGGCAAGGCGTATTGGTAGCCCTGGGCTGCAACTCGCCAAGTTACATGCAGGATGGGGAGCACATGAGTGCGCTGGCCGAGTACGAGGCGCTGGGCACCGCGCCAGGCTATTGCCATCATTGCCATACTGGCAAATGCCCGGTGGGCGTGACCACCCAGGACGCCATCTTGGAACAGCGTCTGCAACCCGATGTCGGCGCCAAGCGACTGCGCAACTATCTCAAGACGCTCAATATGGAGTTGACCACGATTGCGCGCGCTTGCGGCAAGCAAAACGTACATCACTTAGAGCGCGAGGACTTGGTGGCGCTCACGGTTGAGGCAGCAGCCATGGCGCGTTTGCCCTTGGCAGGAACCAACTGGATTCCTGGCCACGACGGCAGGTTTTGAGTACGCGTGTGTGACCGCGACCATCATTGACGGAAAAGCCGTCGCAAAAGTCCTGCGCAAAAAATATGCGCAGGAGGTTGGGGAGCTCAGTGCAGCCGGCGTAGCGCCCGGTTTGGCGGTGATCCTGGTGGGCGACAACCCTGCCTCGCGCCTGTATGTCGGCAATAAAACGCGTGCCTGCCAGGAATGCGGCGTACGCTCGCACTTACAAGTTTTTCCGGTGGACGTGCCGGAATTTGATGTGTTGCAGGCTATCGGGAAACTCAATCAGCATCCCGAAATTGATGGCATCTTGGTCCAGTTGCCCTTGCCTGCGCACATCGACCTGCGCAAGGTCTTGGCAGCCATTGACGTCGACAAGGACGTTGATGGTTTTCATCTGTACAACGTCGGCGCGCTGGTCGTTGGCGATACCATTTTTCCGCCCTGCACACCCTTTGGCGTGCAATTACTTCTAGACAGCGCGGGTATTGAGGTGGAGGGAAAGAATGCAGTGATCGTCGGGGCCAGCAACATCGTGGGCAAGCCCATGGCGCTGATGCTGCTGCAACGCGAAGCGACCGTTACTGTGTGCCACGCAAAAACCCGCGACTTGGCGCAGCACACCATCTTGGCCGATATTCTGATTGTGGCCGCTGGCAGACCCGGCTTGATCACCGCCCCCATGGTGCGTCAAGGCGCCTGCGTGATCGATGTGGGAATCAACAAACTTCCCGATGGTACGACGGTGGGTGACGTGGACTTCGAATCGGTCAAGGAGCGTGCGGGTTGGATCACCCCAGTACCCGGAGGCGTAGGGCCGATGACCGTCACTATGCTCATTGCCAATACCATCCGCTCGGCGCGTCGGCGGGCAGCGCAAAAAACCTACCTCGCCGACGATTCCTTTTGGCAGGCTTAGCGCCTGCTTAGCTTAACTGCGCGGCTTGCTTTTCTCGGGGTCGTAATGGGGGAAGCGCACTACCGTTGCGGCAAGGCGCTTTTGCTGGCCGTCAAGCTTTCCGATTTCTACGGCTGTGCCGATCTCGGCGTGGTGTATATCCATGCGCGCCAGCGCAATCGTTTTGCCCAGCAAGGGTGATCGCATAGCAGAGGTGACCACACCGACTTGTGCGCGACCGGCGTAAATACCATCGCCATGGCCTACGGCCTGCGCGCTGTCGATGTCCAAGCCCACTAACTTATGGGCTGGGTTGTCTTTGCGCCTTTGCAATGCGGCGCGTCCTATGAAGTCATCCGTTTTTCCCTTGAGCGGAACGGTAAAGCCAATACCTGCTTCAAACGGATCGCTTTGGTCAGAAAACTCATAGCCCGCAAATATGAGACCCGCTTCAATACGCACCATGTCCAGGCCGTCCAAGCCCATTGCCGTCAAACCCAGCGGCTGACCTGCCGCCCAGACTGCGTCAAACACGGCGCAAGCATCACGCGGATGGCACCATACTTCATAGCCCAACTCACCCGTATAGCCGGTACGCGAGACCATGAGCGGCGGGCCACTGGCGTCGCCCAAGCGGCCCACGGTAAATCGGAACCACTCCAGTTCGGCGAGTGCTGGCTGGTGTGGCGGTGTCCAGATCACTTGCTTTAGCAGTGCGCGGCTGGCCGGACCCTGGATGGCAATATTGTGCAACTGGTCGGTCGAGTTACGCACCAGTACTTGCAAGCCCAATGCTTTAGCCTGGTCTTGCAGCCACACGCCGCCAAAATCATCTCCGCCGATCCAGCGAAAATTATCCCGCCCCAAACGCAGCAAGGTGCCATCATCGATCATGCCGCCATGCGGGTAGCACATAGCCGAATACACCACCTGTCCCACGCCGAGTTTTTTAACGTCGCGCGTCAGGCAGTGCTGCAACAGCGCTTCGGCGCCTGGCCCGGTAATTTCGAACTTGCGCAATGCCGAAAGGTCGATCAAGACGGCCTTCTCCCGGCAGGCCCAGTATTCGGCAATGGCATCGCTTTTGGCATAGCTGCGCGCCAGCCAAAAGCCCTTGTACTCGACAAAATTGCGCGTCAAAGCCGAGGTGCGGGGATGAAAGGCAGACTGGCGGCTCATAGTGGGCTCCGATTCGGGGGTCACCCGGTAGGCAATACCGGCAGGGAAACTGTGGGACGCATCAAACACCCGAACTCGGATGTCGGTCGGATTCCAGCCATTGGCTGGGCTGGTGTCGTCCGGGCAGGCCGAGGACACGCAGACCAAATCCGTCATTGCGCGCAACAGCACATAGTCGCCTGGGCGTGACCAGGGTTCGTCCGACCCCACCACCCCATGGCTGTCAATGAAGGTGTTAAAGAAAAAATTAATCGCCATCCAACCGCGACGACCGGCGATACCAAATTCGGCCAGCGCAACATTGAAGTTATCGCTGCAATTGTTGTGGCCTGGATAACCCAAATCATCGTAGTACTTGGCAGCACAGGCCATAGCAAAAGCGTCGTGTCGGCCTACCGTGTCCTGAACCACTTCGATTAAGCCGGTCATGTCTTGATCGAAATATTTGGCATGCAAGCCCGGCATGGGATAGGCATGACCCATCAAAGTACGTGTGGTCGTCACGTCCAGGGGTAACTGCAGACCTTGGTCCAGCTTGGTTTGCGAAAAGCATTGAAAGTCGGTGCATTGCTTGCCATCGACATCGATGATCTGGATGTACTGACCAGCCTTTACAGCATAAGCCCTGGCGCTGGCATTTTTTACCAAGATATCTTGTAGCGGCTCAAGCCCCGCAAATGGCTGCTCCATTACAGCTGCGCTAGGGAGGTGGTGTTGCGAATCGGTCTGGGTAGGCGATAGCGAACCGTCTTCATTCATCGTTTGCATAAATGCGTCCAATTGCAAAGGCGCAACGCCAGCTTGGCGTTGCTAAGGTAATCGGTGGCTACCACCTTAGCGGCTGGGCCGCAGATAGGTTTGCATGGAGTCGTCTAAAGCATCTTTCCAAGGGGTATGGTGTGGCGGTGCCATGGTACCTGTGATGAGAGATTTGTAGCTGTTGTCACGAAAGCCCATGATGTTTTCCACCTTGTGCTGTTTCCAAGCAAAAAATGCCTCGTTCATGCCTTTGATATCGAAGTCCGGGTAATCGGTGAGATCGACCAAGGACTGCACATAAGCGCCTTGGTATTCAATGGCTTCATGGGAATCGGCCAGTGCGCCTTCGCGATCTGCCCAGGCTTGGCCGTCGGCCTGCATGGTGGGCGCATCGGGCACTGCAATGCGGCCCATCATGATGTCGCGGGCAAACCATGCCTGTGCATCGAACATATTAAAGGTGTACCACTGGTCCTGCATTCCCAAATAGAACACCTTGGGGTTGGCTTCCCAGACCACGCCACGGTACAAATTACGAGGCCACAGTCGATTGTTCGTCTGCAGGCGCAGTGCATCGGGCAGGAAGGGGAAATGGTGCAGATAGCCGGTGCACAAAATCACGGCGTCCACCTCCTTGGTACTACCGTCCTTAAAGTGCGCCAACTTGCCTTCTAACTTTTGCAGCAATGGTTTTTCTTCCCAGTTGTCTGGCCAGTCATAGCCCATGGGGCTGGTGCGATGGCTCACTGTGACCGACTTGCAGCCGTATTTCCAGCACTGCGAGCCAATGTCCTCGGCGGAATAGCTGGTGCCAATGATCAACACGTCTTTGTCCACAAATTCCACGGCATCGCGAAAATCATGGGCGTGCAAAACCCGCCCCGGGAAGTCTTCAAAGCCGGGAAAGAAGGGCACGTTAGGCGTTGAGAAGTGGCCATTGGCTACCACCACGAAGTCAAATTGCTCGGTGTAAACCCGGTTGTTGACCAGATCGTGCACTGTCACATCAAATAGTTGGGTGCTTTCGTCGTAATGGACGTTTCGAACTGGTGTACGAAAACGTATCCAAGGGCGCACATTGGCTTTATTCACCCGACCTTCGATGTAATCCAACATCACGGCTCGGGGGGGGTAGGAAGCAATTTGCCGACCAAAATGCGCTTCAAAGCTGTAGTCCGCAAACTCCAAACCCTCTTTGGGGCCATTGCTCCACAAATAGCGGTACATAGACCCATGAACCGGCTCGCCGTACTCATCTAAACCAGTGCGCCAGGTGTAGTTCCACAAGCCTCCCCAGTTGTCTTGCTTTTCAAAGCAGACCACCTCCGGAATGTCCGCCCCTTTGGCCGCCGCTGACTGAAAAGCCCGCAGTTGCGCCAATCCGCTGGGGCCCGCACCAATGACTGCCACGCGTTTTTTCATGAGGAATTTTCCAAAAAGTGAGGTGTTAAAAATTTCATTGTATTGAACTTAGTTTCCTACAAAGAGTGTGTGTTGTGCATAAGGGAATACCCTTGCTAACTCTTTTTCAAACCTTCAAGATAATACGTCATAATGAAAATTAGTTGCATACAGGTAACTTCATGTCACAACCCATTTCGAAAGGAAAATCATGACAGCCTCTTGGAGATTTTCGGCGCTTGCAGAGCGCCACATTGCCCTCGGTTCGAAGCTAGAAGACTGGAGTGGCATGGGTACTGCATGGTCTTATGGCAAAGATGCCAATGAAGAGTACATGGCGGTGCGCACCAAGGCGGGACTCATGGACGTTTCAGGCCTGAAAAAAATCCATATTAACGGAGCCCATGCGAGTCACCTGTTGGATCGGGTGACTACGCGCAACGTCGAGAAACTGGCCCCCGGCCGTAGCATTTACTGTTCGATGCTCGATGAGCGCGGCAAATTTATCGACGACGGCGTCCTCTACCGCTTCGGGCCCAATTCCTTCATGCTCGTGCACGGCTCGGGAGCGGGTCACGAGTCCCTGGTGGCCGCCTCCACCGGTAAAGACGTGTCCATCCGGTTTGATGACAACATGCACGATTTATCGTTGCAAGGTCCGCTGGCGGTGGATTTTCTGGAAAAACACATTCCTGCGGTCCGCAAATTGGCTTACTTTACGCATATGCCCGCCATGCTGTATGGGCATCCGATCACGCTTTCGCGCACCGGCTACACCGGTGAGCGAGGCTATGAAATATTCTGCCGCGGCCAGGACGCTGGGCACATCTGGGACTCCATTCTCTCGGAGGGTGCGGACATGGGGATTATTCCTTGTAGATTCACCACGCTAGACATGCTGCGCACCGAAAGCTACTTGGTGTTTTTTCCCTTCGATAATTCTGAAATGTACCCTTACGCTGACGAAGCACCGGGCGACACGCTGTGGGAGCTGGGTTTGGACTTCACCGTCAGCCCCGGCAAGCAAGGTTTTCGCGGTGCGCAGGAGCACTACCGGCTCAAAGGCAAAGAGCGCTTCAAACTGTTTGGGCTCAAGTTGGACAGTAGCAAGGCGGCGGCAGAAGGCAGCCTGGTCTATCAGGGCGACAAAAAAGTGGGCGTCGTTACCTGCCCGATGTACTCGCCGCTAAACCACTGGTCGGTTGCGATTGCACGCTTGGATGTACCTGTATGCGTGCAAGGGACTGCGCTGACGGTGCACGGTCCTGATGGGGAGGTCAATGCCATTGCCCACGAAATGCCTTTCTACGACAAGGACAAAAAGCGTCGCACCGTCCAGGATTGAGGACGTACCGCCCCCAACCCCCACCGACCCGCCAAAACGGGGCGCAAATTTTTTTGCCTGTGCAGCCCAAAGCGGCAGCACGAGCCCACACCACGAAAGACCAAGCATGAGCCATCCCACAGCCGTCCGATTCTCCGCCCCCGATGCCAACCCTAGTACCGCTAATTTGGACGGTTGGGTGGTAACCGAAGGCAACCCCACTATGAAAACCTGGGTGCAACACACCTCACACGACGGCTGCATGATTTCTGGTACCTGGGAGGCGACGCCGGGCAGCTACTACGCCACCTATTCGGCCTACGAATTCGTCCACATCATGGAGGGCGAAATCACCATCACCCCGGATGGCGGCGTGCCGATCCACGTGGGCCCGGGCGATGCGTTTGTCATTGAGGCAAATTTCAAAGGTACCTGGAAGATCGAGAAAGCGGTACGCAAGCATTTTTGTATCCCATTGAAATAAAGCAGAAAACTAATTTACTCAAGGAGAATTTATGGCCTTATCCGATATCGACATTGCGCAGGCGGCAACGCTGCAACCCATTATGCAAATGGCCCAGGAGCGGCTGCATATTCCATTGACGGCATTGGAGCCTTATGGGCATTACAAAGCCAAGATTGACCTGAACTGGCTGAACCAGCAAACCGGGCCTGATGGCAAATTGATCTTGGTGACGGCCATTAGCCCCACCCCCGCCGGTGAGGGTAAAACTACGACGACCGTGGGCCTGGGTGACGCGCTTAATCGCATCGGCAAGCGCACCGTGATCGCCCTGCGCGAGCCCTCGCTAGGCCCCGTCTTTGGCATGAAAGGTGGCGCCGCTGGCGGCGGCTACGCCCAAGTGGTGCCGATGGAGGACATCAACCTGCACTTTACGGGCGACTTCAACGCCATTGCGCTGGCCCACAATCTGCTGGCCGCGCTCATGGACAACCATATTCACCACGGCAACAGCCTTGGCTTTGATGCGCGCCGCATCGTGTGGCGTCGCGTCATGGATATGAATGACCGCGCGCTGCGCACCACCGTGGTCTCGCTCGGGGGGCCAGGCAACGGTTTCCCTCGCGAAGACGGTTTTGACATCGTCGTGGCTTCCGAAGTCATGGCAATCTTCTGCCTGGCGACCTCGCGCAAAGACCTCAAAGAGCGCCTGAGCAACATCATCGTTGGGTACACCCGCGATCAGCAAGCCATTCGAGCCCGTGACCTCAATGCACAGGGGGCCATGGCCGCGCTCCTCAAAGACGCTATCAAACCCAACCTGGTGCAAACGCTGGAGAACAACCCTGCCATTATTCATGGTGGGCCCTTCGCCAACATCGCCCACGGCTGCAATACGGTCACGGCCACCAAAGCCGCGCTCAAGCTGGGCGAGTACGTGGTCACGGAGGCCGGGTTTGGTGCCGACCTGGGTGCGGAAAAGTTCATCGACATCAAGTGCCGTAAATCGGGCCTGCGTCCGGACGCCGGCGTGGTCGTCGCTACGCTGCGTGCCCTCAAGCACCACGGGGGTGTCGAGGCCAAAGACCTCAACACGCCCGATGTGGAAGCGGTCAAGCGCGGTATCGCTAACTTGGAGCGGCATGTGCACAATATGCGTGAGAACTATGGACTGCCGTGCGTGGTTTCCATTAACCATTTCACGTCAGACACAGCCGAGGAGCTCGACGCACTGCGCGCCCATATGGACGCGATGGGGGTGCCGGTGGTGGTGGCTCGCCATTGGGCTGAAGGCAGTAAAGGTGCGGAGGAACTGGCGCATATAGTGGTCAAGCTTGCTGAGTCGGGTACCGCGAAAACCAAGTTTGTGTACGCTGACGAAGACAGCTTATGGGACAAAATGAAAGCTATCGCGACCAAAATCTATGGCGCAGCGGATATTTCTGCAGACAGTGCGGTACGCGCCAAGATTGCCAAGCTGCAGACCGATGGTTTTGGGCATTACCCGGTGTGCGTTGCCAAGACGCAGTATTCTTTTTCCACCGATCCTAAGTTGCGCGCTGCCCCCTCGGGCCACACAGTCAATATCCGCGAAGTGCGACTTTCGGCAGGGGCGGAATTTGTCGTGATGATTTGCGGCGACATCATGACCATGCCAGGCTTGCCCAAAGAGCCATCCTCTATGCGCATCGATATCGATGACGATGGAAAAATATCGGGATTGTTTTAGTCCCACCAATGAAGTCGATGCCTCTGCAATCTGACGGGAGCAGACGCACGAGTCCCATGTTGCCGGTTTGGGTGCTGATTTTTTCGGCGTCCCTATGGGGCTTGGCGTGGCTGCCGCTGAAGTACTTTGCCGGACAAGGCTTATCGGGTCCCATGGTGGCTTTCTTGACTTTTGGCGGCTTGGGGCTCATCAGTTTGCCGCTATTGGTGCGTGAGTATGCGCAATGGAGACATTGCGTACCCCTGTTTTTGCTGCTTTCCCTGGTGGGAGGGTGGGGCAATACCGCCTACATCAGCGCCTTGTTGGCCGGCGATGTGGTGCGCGTGGCTCTTTTGTTTTACCTTGCGCCGGTATGGGGGGTATTGGGCGGGAGAGTTTTTTTGGGCGAACGCATTACCAAACGCCGCCTAGCAGCACTGGCCTGTGCATTGGGCGGCGTTGTGCTGATCGTCGGCGGCGATCAATCATTCGCCGCTCCTTTGGGCTGGACCGACTTCCTGGGCCTGACTGCCGGCCTGGCCTTCTCAGCAAACAACGTGATTGCGCGTCATGCGCAGTCCATTCCTACTGCTAGCAAAACAATTGCACTGTTCCTGGGTTGCCTGCTGACTTCGGCCCTGTTGCTAGCCTTGCAGGAGGGTAGCGCCGCCTGGGTGTTACCCGACCTGTCGGTCAGCGTCTGGGCCTATTTGGCTGCTTATGCCATTGCTTGGCTGGCTTTGGCAACGGTAACCTGGCAATGGAGTGTGTCCCGCATGGAGGCGGGGCG
>JAEMRG010000294.1:1249-2796 GCA_016463455.1 Rhodoferax sp. | reverse complement strand
GCTTGGTCCAACATCAGCCAATGCCCGCAGGGCAAAGCCAGCACCGCGCTGCCCGGCGCTTGCGCCACCTGCTCCAGCCAGGCTTGCGAATGAAACATAAAGGGCTTGCGCTGTCCATAGACATACAGCAGCGGCATGGGCAATTGCACTTGGGCTGCATGCCCAAAGCCACCAGCGCTGCCAAACCACTGCATGGCATAGGGGTAGTTCATGCGGTGGGTGATACGCGCAGCCAGGGCCGGCGCACGCAGCGCGCGGGCCATGACGCGGGTCATACTGGTGCCCACAGTGCCGCCGATTTTCCAAGCCAGCGCTAGCCAAACTTGGTAGGCCGCCACCGCCAACTTTTCGCGCAAGCCCCACTGCTTGCGCAGCGCAGGCGAATTGTGGTCGCCCACGTCCAACGCAATCACGCGGGTCACCCGCTGCGGGTGGCGCATGGCAAATTCGTAGCCAAAAGCGCAGCCCCAATCGTGCAACAACAAGGTGATGGCTTTGCCAGGGCTTAAGTGGTCGGCCACTTGCAGCAGCAAGCTGCACATCGCATCCAACGACACCGCTTGCGGCCCGCTTTCAAATCCCGGCAGCGTGAGGCGGGCGCAGCGGTAATGGGCTTGCAGCGCGTCCACGGTGCCGTCCCACAGCGCCAGCGTGTCGGGCCAGCCGTGCAGCATGAGGATGAGTTCCTCGCCGCTGCCCGCCACTTCGACGGCGCTGTCTTGGATGTGGATGGTCATGTGGCGTCCCTGCGGCAGTAGTGCTTATGCCCCCAGCATAAGGCCTGGGCCGGGCCAGGCCGCGCGCGCTCAGTTCAGCCGGGTGATGCGCCCCAGGGTCGGCACTTGGACCACGCCTTTGGCCCGAAAGTACAGCTTGAGCACCACCGAGTCCAGCTCGCCGGTTTGCACGTTTTGGCCTTGCTTGAAGGCGCTAAAACCATCACCCCCCTCCGCCAAAAAGCTATTGGTGGCGACGCGGTACACCGCATCTGCCCGGATGGGCTCTCCATTGAGCATGGCCGAGCCGGGCAACACGCGCTGGCCCTGGGGCCGAGCCGCGTCCCAGCTATAGCGAAAGCCTTGGGACACATGCAAAACCAAGCTGCGCGTGGCGCGACCTTGCCATTGCTGCTCCAGCAACTGCAGCAATTGCGTGCCCGTGAGATCCATGCTGACCAAGGCATTGTTAAAGGGCATGACGCTGAACAACTGGCCGTAGCTGACGGACAAGCTACTGCTCAGGTCGGCACGCACACCACCGGGGTTGGTAAAGGCAATTTGCGCAGGCGCTGCGCCGTCCACGGTGCGCGAAGCTCCGGCTAAAAATGCGTCGCTGATCAGCGCGCCCAGCGTGCTCTCGCCCCCCGGCGTCTGCTGCCTATCCAGCGGCCCGGCGATACGGCCTATGGGCAGGTCGGCGACCGTAGCCGTCAGATCACCATAGCGGCGCACGATGGCGGCGATTTGCGGGTCTGGCGCCAAGGCGCTATAGCCTGCGGGCAAGGGCGGGCTGCTGCCCACGGCCACTTGAATGGGCTGGTCGTTCAC
>JAEMRG010000294.1:0-1149 GCA_016463455.1 Rhodoferax sp. | reverse complement strand
GTCGCGGATCGCATAGGCCGGCAACACGGGCTTGCCGCTGGCCTTGACAATGACATTGGCAGCCAGGTATTGGTAGCGCGCACCCTCAAAGCGGCCTTGGTTCATGCAGGTGTCGCCACCAATCACGCCACTGCTCCCGTCGGCACTGCGGGGATAACAGCCACCGTTTTGCAGGCGCAGCAATTCGGCTGTGCCCTTGTCAAACTCGTGGTTACCCACGCTGCTGATGTCCAGGCCAATTTGGTTGAGCACTTCTACCGTGGGCTCGTCATGGAACAAGCCCGACACCAAGGGCGTGGCGCCCATCAAATCGCCCGCGCCGACCACCAAGGTATTACCCGGGTTCAGCGCTTTTTGCTGGCGCACTAGCGTGGATAAATAGGCTGCGCCACCGGCCGATACCCGCGCGCCCGCCGGGTCAGCCGCATCAGGCACTGGCACCGCAATGCCCGGCGGCGCAATATTGCCGTGAAAGTCGTTGATAGCCAGCAAGGAGATATGCACCTGCTTGCTGGGCTCTGGCGCAGTGGCGCAGAGTGCTGGCGGGCCAATAAAAAGCAGTAGCAGCAGAGAGAACCAAGGCAGTGGCGAAAAGCCTGAACGCAAAAACATGTTTACCCATCCCTTAAAGCAAAACCGCAGGGCGCATCTTATGCAGCCCTGCGGAATCTTTGGTGTCTTGGAAAGCGCCGCTTGCTGGCCAAGCGCTCAGAGAACTTTCACCTTGAACTTAGAACTCGTACTTCCAGGTCGCCTGCAATGCCCACTGCGACTCTAGCGCGTTTTGCTTGATAGCCATTTCTTCCATAGAACTCACCGCATAAATGTACTTGCCGGTAGCAGGATCGATACCCGCGAAGTTCACAAAACCGCGGCGATTGCCACCGCCGGACTGAAACAGCGCCTCGGTTGTACGGCCCCAATCTCTGTTGAGCAAGTTACCCACGTTAAAGATGTCCAAGATAAAGGTGGACTTGTGTTTAGGGCTAAAGCCATCCAGCTCTTGGCTCAGGCGCACATCAAAGCTGTGCACCGTGTCGCTGAAAGCACTGTTGCGGCCGGCTACACCACCCTTGGCATCGCCCAGCACCTTATTGGCATCAACGACCGCCCAGAAATTGGCTTCCGTTGCCGCTTTGGCGGCGGCAT
>JAEMRG010000293.1 GCA_016463455.1 Rhodoferax sp. | reverse complement strand
GTTTCTATCAGCACCTGCCCGGCCAAGCCGGCTTCGCGGTGGACATGAATATCCGCATAGGCCTGCGAACCCGTAATGGCGGCCATCACTTTAAAGGAGGGGTACATCATGATGGCCACCTGGTCCCACTGCGCATCGCCACCGCCGACTAAAAGGCCGCGCACCTGGCCCGCATAGACCAGCTTGCCCCCGGCTTCCATCACCATGCGCGTCATCGCGCGGCCGTAAATGCTATAGGCCTGCTGACCGGTTAAATCGCTTTGGCGACCATCGGCATAAGCTGCTTGCTCGCGAAATTTCAGCAAGTTGAGCATGTAGATCTCGCTGCCGTCGTCGCGCTGTAAGGCGGCCTGCATTTGTGCGGCGCTGGGAATTTGGGCGTTTTCAATCTGCATCCGGGTGTCTCCTGTGTGCCCGATACGGACCATCTGTTTACCAAGGCAGGGCCATAATACAAGACGAGTCAGGTGCCGAAGTTGGCTGCAACAGCCCATGGGTAAGGGCCTTTGGCAGGCGCCAATTGACCGCTACAAAAATGAGGAGTGAGAGCATGATCAAACGCATAGCCTTGGGCTTTTTGGCTCTGCTGCTATTGGCCGGAGCCGGTTTTTATGCCATAGGCGGGCCTAGCGGCGCGTTGCTTTTGTACGTGAAATACGTGATGCGCAAGGACTACGGACCAACGCAGGAAGTCAACTGGAAAGCCGGTCCCGCGCAGGCCACGGCAAGCCCTGGTAAACGGCCCCCCAACGTCATTTTGATCGTCGCCGACGACCTAGGCTTTAACGACATCACGCTCAATGGTGGCGGCATTGCCGGTGGTAAGGTGCCTACGCCCCACATCGACAGTATTGCCCGCGAAGGCGTAGATTTCCGTAACGGCTATTCGGCCAATGCCACTTGCGCGCCCTCGCGCGCGTCCATGATGACAGGACGCTATGCCACCCGCTTTGGTTTTGAGTTCACGCCCACGCCTAAACAGTTTATGAAGGTGATTACCCAAACCAAACCACGCGAGGGCTGGCCCGCGGCGATGTACCACCCGGAGCGCGAAGCGGATCTCATCCCCTACGAAGACATGGGCCTGCCCACCACCGAGATTACGATTGCCAAATTAATGCAAAGCTCGGGTTACCACACGGTGCATTTGGGTAAATGGCATCTGGGTGATAGCCCGCAGTTTCGCTCGTATGCGCATGGCTTTGATGAGTCGCTGTCGCTGATGCATGGCGGCTCGATGTTTTTGCCGGAAAACAGCCCCAATGTGGTGAACTCCAAGCAGGAATTTGACTTGATCGACAAGTTCCTCTGGGCCGCAGCGCCTTGGGGCATACGCCACAACGCGGGTGAAGTATTTCAGCCGCCCAAGTACATGACCGACTACCTAACCGACGAAGCCGTCAAGGTGGTGCAGGCCAACAAGAACCAGCCCTTCTTTATGTACCTGGCCTATAACGCGCCGCATACCCCTTTGCAGGCTACGCGCGAAGACTATGACGCGCTGAGCTTTATCCCCGACCACACTTTGCGCGTGTATGCCGCCATGATCCGCTCGCTAGACCGCAATATCGGGCGCGTGCTCCAGTCGCTCAAAGACCAGGGCGTGGATGACAACACCTTGGTTATTTTCACCACCGACAACGGCGGCGCGCATTACATCGGTTTGGACGGCATCAACTCGCCCTACCGCGGCTGGAAAGCCACCTTCTTTGAAGGCGGCATCCATGTGCCCTTCTTTATGCGTTGGCCGGCCGGCATCCCCAAAGGCACGCAAGTGAGCGCGCCGGTCAATCACTTCGATATTTTTTCGACGGCTGCGGCTGCGGCTGGAGTAGCAGAACCCAAAGACCGACCCATCGATGGCGTGAACCTACTGCCCTTTGCGCAGGGCAAAGCCAGCGGGCGCCCCCACGAGAATATTTTCTGGCGGACGGATACCTACCGGGTAGTGCGATCGGGCGACTGGAAGTTACAAGTCTCTGAGCAACCGAAAAAAGACTGGTTGTTTGACCTTGCCAAAGACCCCACCGAAAAGAACAATCTGGCCGCGGCCGAGCCCGAACGCGTGGCGCGCATGAAAGCAGATTTGATGACCTGGGACAAAGCCCAAAGTAAGCCCATGTGGCCTTCACTGGGCGCAGGGCCGATTGCTATCGATAAGAACCTGAAGCAAAAATTAGGCGCCGGGGACGAATACGTTTTTTACGGAAATTAGCGGCCCAATCCGCCGGGCTTAGCCACGCGTTTGCCGGGCGGGGCCCTGCTTCATAATGGGGCGTGACTAGCCCACCCCCTTCCCACAACGCTGACGCGACCAAGCCTGTGTTGGGTGCTAGCGATGATCTAGTCGACTCCCCCTACGCTTGGTTCCGCCTGGGAATTTGCCTATTGATGATGACGCTGGGCAATCTGGGCATGTGGGTGGTGCCGGTGATTATTCCCGCCGTGCAAGCCGAGTTTGGCATCGGCCGCGCAGAGTCCGCCCTGCCCTATACCTTGCTGATGATCGGCTTTGGTATCGGCGGCATTTTGATGGGCCGTATGGCGGATAAGTACGGCTTGTTCCGACCCTTGGTATTCGCCGCCTGCGCCATGGGCCTGGGCTTTGTGCTGGCGTCACTGTCCACCGGCATCTTGGGCTTTGCATTGGCGCATGGATTGCTGATTGGCCTGCTGGGTAGCTCGATTGCATTTGCACCCTTGATGGCCGACACCGCCCTGTGGTTTGCCAAGCGACGCGGCGTGGCGGTGGCCATTTGTGCCAGTGGCAATTACCTGTCGGGCACGATTTGGCCACCGGTGATGCAGCACTTTATCGAGACC
>JAEMRG010000292.1 GCA_016463455.1 Rhodoferax sp. | reverse complement strand
ACCGGCAAGGCTGTCGCCAACGCCAAAAAAAAGGACAAGGCAAAAATCCTGACCCAAAACCGATACGCGGTCGTCCAGCCAGAGACTGGAGCCTTCCAGGCACGAAACCGAAACACGCACAAAATCCAGCCCAACGCCATGGCAAGCGCGGCAAATAAAACGTGCATGTTCAGACTCAGGGCGAACTGCGCGCGGGCGAGAAAAAGTGCTGAAATTTCCATGATCTGGGCTAGTGTAGACCGGTCGTGGCAAAATGATCCTTTCAATACGGCTTTAATACTCAAAATCCTGTATGACCACAGACTCTGTTTCACCGGTAACAACCAATTTTTTACGTAACATTATTGAAGCCGACCTGGGCGCCCAGCGCTTTGCGGGCAAGCTATGGGCCGGCCGGCCGGGGCCAGCGTCTGTACAGGCGGGCGGCTCACCCGACCCTGCCAACATCCGCACGCGGTTTCCGCCCGAGCCCAACGGCTACCTGCATATTGGTCATGCCAAAAGCATCTGCCTGAACTTTGGCCTGGCGCGCGACTATGGTGGCGTGTGTCATCTGCGTTTTGACGACACCAACCCTGAAAAAGAAGAGCAAGAATACGTCGATGGCATCATCGACGCGGTTAAGTGGCTGGGCTTTAACTGGCAGTCAAATGGCAGCGAGCATCTATTTTTTGCCAGCGATTATTTTGGTGTGATGTATGACTGCGCGCTGGCATTGATTCAAGCTGGCCACGCCTATATTGACGAGCAAAGCCCTGAGCAGATGCGCGCCATGCGCGGCACACTCACTGAAGCAGGCCAAAATTCGCCCTGGCGCGAGCGCCCTGCCGCTGACTCAACCCGCCTACTGAACGAAATGCGCGAAGGCAAGCACGCTGACGGCAGTATGGCCTTACGCGCAAAAATTGATATGGCGTCGCCCAATATCAATATGCGTGACCCCGTTTTATATCGGATTCGGCACGCTACCCATCATCGCACCGGTGACCAGTGGTGTATTTACCCGATGTACGCCTTTGCCCACCCGATCGAAGATGCGCTCGAAGGTATCACCCACAGCATCTGTACGCTCGAGTTTGAAGACCAACGACCGTTTTACGACTGGACGTTGAACCGTCTGAACAAACTTGGTAAGTTAGCCGCCCCCCTGCCCCATCAATACGAGTTTGCACGGCTCAACATGAGCTACATCGTGACCAGCAAACGCAAACTGCTGCAACTGGTCAAAGAGGGTCATGTCACGGGCTGGGATGACCCACGTATGCCCACGATTGTGGGGTTGCGCCGCCGCGGCTACACCCCCGAGGCCTTACGTCTGTTCTGCGAACGTACCGGCGTGTCTAAAAATAACGCTCGCATTGACTACAGCTTATTGGATCAGGCGTTGCGCGAAGTGCAAGATCCGGTTGCCCCTCGGTCAGTGGCGATCCTTGATCCCTTAAAGCTTGTCATCACCAATTTCCCAGAAGGTCAGGTCGAGCCCTGTCAGGCTCCACGCAACCCGCACGACCCGCAAGCGGGTCAGCGTCAGTTTGGCTTTACCCGCGAGCTCTGGATTGAGCAAGAAGACTTTGCTGAGGTGCCTCCTCCCAAGTACTTCAGGTTGTTTCCAGGCAACTCAGTGCGCCTGAAGTACGGCTATGTGGTCACCTGCACAGGCTTTGTTAAGGATGCCTCAGGAAAAGTGACTGAAGTCCATGCCGAATACAACCCCGACACCAAAAGTGGCACGGCCGGTTCAAATGCCGTTAAGGTCAAAGGCACCGTGACGTGGATTAGTGCGGCGCAAGCCATCCCAGCTGAGATTCGCCTCTACGATCGGCTGTTTTCAGAGCCTTTTCCGGATGCGGGCGACAACGACTTTTTAACCTGCCTGAACCCAAATTCGGCGCAAAGTGTCATGGCGTGGCTTGAACCGGGTACCGTCGCCACGGCTGGCGTAGTGTCTCAGTTTGAGCGGTTGGGCTACTTTGCCGTCGACTCAGTTGACTCAACCCTCGAACGACCTGTTTTTAATCGCGTCACCACTTTAAAAGACACGTGGGCTGCTGGCGTCTGAGTTATCATTCTTAGCCATGACGACCGAAATTTCAGCCCTCGATTTTAAAAGTGCGACACTCTACGCGATTCGTGTCGTACTCCAGCACGCCGATACCGAGGCGCTGATCAAAGCGCTTAAAAAACGCATGGCTGATGCCGGTACTTTTTTTGAAAATGAACCGGTGGTGATTGATGCCGCTGCGGTCGAAACTGTGGTTGACTGGGTGCCGTTGCTAAAGGCTTTTGCCGACCACCGCCTGCCTGTGATTGGCGTGGTGGCGCAAGGAGATAACCTAGCTGCGGCCAAGGCCTGTGGGCTGGCGGCGGTCGATTTATCGACAAGCCCTGTGCGCAATGCGTCAGATACGCAAACAGCGGCCTCTGTGGCCGAACCCGTGACGTCGAACGTGCCTACACCGGCTGCGGCGGATGCGATTGTGGTCTCGGTCGACGGGGCTGCTGCAATTGCAGGTCTGGCAGACACCGCGAGCCCTGCACCGACGACGACTTCGAGCATGGTCTTGGAGGCGAGTGGCGCAGCGCGTAATGACACCCCCGCTGCAGCACCCACCATGGTGGTGCGTGGCCCCTTACGCTCGGGTCAGCGGGTGTATGCCCGCCAAAGTGATTTGATCGTGATGGGTGTGGTCAGCCGAGGCGCCGAAGTCATTGCTGACGGCAATATTCATGTTTACGGCCCGCTGCGTGGCAAAGCCATGGCGGGTGCACGCGGCGACACGGCAGCCCGTATCTTTACGACGTCGCTTGACGCTGAGCTTGTCGCTGTTGCTGGTATTTATCG
>JAEMRG010000046.1 GCA_016463455.1 Rhodoferax sp. | reverse complement strand
AACTCGCTCACCGATTTCACGCCCATCATCAACGTGGCGGCCACGCCCAATGTGATTGCGGTGCATCCGAGTTTCCCCGCCAAGGACTACAAGGGTTTTGTCGCTGAACTGAAAAAAAGTCCCGGCCGGCATTCCTACGCCTCCTCGGGCACGGGCGGCATCGGGCATCTGCAGATGGAGTTGTACAAAAACCTAGCCGGTGTGTTTGTGACCCATATTCCTTACCGGGGCGCCGGCCCGGCGCTCAACGACACCGTGGCTGGCCAGGTGCCGATTATTTTTGACAATATGCCATCGGCCTTGCCTTTCATCCAGTCCAACAAACTGGTCGCCATCGCAGTTGCCGCGCCACAGCGCCTGGCGCAATTGCCGCAAGTGCCGACCTTCAAAGAAGTGGGCTTAGAGCCAGTGAATCGCATGGCGTTTTACGGTATTTACGGTCCCAAAGGTTTGCCCAAAGACGTGGTGGATAAAGTCAATGCCGCAGTACGCAAAGCCTTGGAAGACCCCGCAGTGCGCAAGCGCATCGAGGACACCGGCTCCATCATCATTGGCAACACCCCCGAGCAATTTGCAGAGCAAATGAAGGCCGAATACGCGGTCTATAAGCAAGTGGTGGATACAGCCAAACTCAAGCTTGATTGAGTTTGCCCAGCCTGCCACCGAGCACCGTGTCTGTATCGGCAGGTGATGCGTCTATCGACGCCTTTGTCGATGCGCTCTGGTTGGAGGATGGCCTGGCACTCAACAGCTTGCAGGCCTACCGGCGCGACTTGGTCAAGCTGCAAGCCCATTTGCAAGGCGAGCCTCTGACCAGCTGTGCGCAATGGCAATTGCAGCAGTACTTTGCGGCGCAGCACGCCGGCAGCAAAGCTAGCACCGCCAACCGCCGCCTAACGGTCTTTAAGCGCTACTTCCGTTGGGCGCTGCGCCATGGCCTGGTGCATCAAGACCCTACGCTACAACTCCAATCTGCCAAGCAGGCCTTGCGCGTGCCCAAGACCTTGAGTGAAGCCCAGGTCGAAGCCTTGTTGGCCGCGCCCGATGTGGGCAGCGCCATTGGCGTGCGTGACCGCACCATGCTAGAGCTGATGTACGCCAGCGGCTTGCGGGTGAGTGAACTGGTCGGACTCAAAGTGTTTCAACTCGGGCTCAACGACAACGTCTTGCGGGTGATGGGAAAGGGCTCTAAAGAGCGCCTGGTGCCCTATGGCGAAGTGGCAAGCCAATGGCTGGGGGATTACCTGGGCGGTGCCCGTGATGCCTTGCTCGCGGGCAAGCAGACCGAAGCGCTATTTGTGACCACCCGCGGGACCGTTGCGGGCAGTGCCATGACGCGGGTGATGTTTTGGATGCTGGTGAAAAAATATGCGCTGCTCGCTGGCATCCATGCGCCCTTGTCACCGCATACTTTGCGCCACGCATTTGCCACCCACTTACTCAACCATGGCGCCGATTTGCGCACGGTGCAACTGCTGCTGGGCCATGCCGATATTTCCACCACTACGATCTACACCCATGTCGCCCGCGAGCGGTTGGCCAAGCTGCACGCCGAGCACCATCCCAGGGGATAAGCGAAAGCGGCCTAGCGCTGGGCGCAGTACTTAGCCCGCTGTGCGCGGCTTCAAAAAAGGCAGACTCCACAAACCGCTGGACAAGCTGGTACCCAAGACGATGACCAAAGCGCAGCCCAGCATCCAGGGCGTCACGCCTTCACCCAGCAAGACCACGCCATAGGCAATGGCAAATACCGGGATGGCAAAGGTCACCGTCAATGCGCGGCCTGGGCCGGCGTTGGCAATCAGCCGGAAATACAGGATGTAGGCGGTGCCTGTACACAGCACGCCTAGCGCGCTCACGGCCAGCCACGCTTGCGTGCTGGGTGCCTGCGCCGGCCAGTACCACAGGCAAAAAGGCAGCAAAAAAATCGAGGCACCTAGCTGACTGCCGGTGGCCGATACCAAAGAGGGCACGCCGCCCAAAAAGCGCCGCGTGTAGCTGGCGGCAATGCCGTAGCACAGGCAGGCCAGTAGGGCGGCTGCAATGCCCCAGGCGCTGGCGCTGCCCAGGGCATTGGCGTCAAAGCTTGCGTTCTCACTGGCCAATAGGGCAATGCCGGCAAAGCCAATGAGCAAGCCCACTAGCCGCGAGCCTGAAGGCCGCTCGCCTAGCCAGGCCCAGGCGACGAGCGCACCAAACAAGGGCACGGTGGCATTGAGCACCGAGGACTGGCCGATGGAAATACTTTGCAGCGCAAAGGCGATGCAGACAAAGGGGATAGCTGAATTGATCACCCCGACCAAGAGCACTTTTTTCCAGTGCAGCACAAAGTCCGCCCGGTGCCCGCGCAGCAACATCAAGGGCAGCAGCACGGCGCTGGCGATGATGACCCGTAGCGCGGCGGTGGCCACCGGTCCAAATCCGACCATGCTCAGGCGCGTGAATAAAAAAGAAGCGCCCCAGATGGCCGCCAAGGCGATGAAATCAGGCACCCAGCGCGGTGGGCGCGCGTCAACAGCAGGGGAATTCAAATCGCGCTTTCGAGCTGCAGCAGAGCGATTTTGCGTGGCAGGCCGCCGGCATAGCCGGCCAATTGGCCATTGCTGCCGATCACGCGGTGGCAGGGTATAAAAATGCTCAATGGATTGCGTCCTATTGCACCACCCACGGCGCGCACCGCTGCCGGGTTGCCGATGGCCTGCGCAATCTCGCCATAGGTGCTGGTCGTCCCGGTGGGAATGGCGCGCAAGCCTTGCCACACCGATTGCTGAAAGGGGGTGCCACCTGCCAAATCCAAGGGCAGCGTGAACGCAGTGCGCCTTTTCGAAAAATAGTCGTTTAGCTGGCTACGGGCTAGCTCCAGCAGCACATGGCTCGGGCGCTTTTGAAAAGTGTCAAGCACCGGAAAGTGTTGCTGGCCTTCAAACCAAGCGCCCAAAAGGGCAGCATCAGTTGCCAGCAGCGCCATGAGCCCTAACGGACTTGGGTAGCTGCAGGTGACTGCCTGGGGTGTGAGGCGGTACATGGGGGTGTGAGAGCGGGATTCGGGTTGTACAGTGTATCGGGCTTGCCCTCAAGGCCAGCGCGCGTTGGGCATGACGCTTTTTGCGGACTGTGTTTGGCGCTTACCCAAGGCGTAGTCTGCCCGCAATGGCTGGCAGATGCCCCTTCTACAATGTCGCGCACCGAGCCTGCCACCCTAGCGCACACAAAAAAACTCAAGAACCTTCACCATATGCAACTTTCCCCCACCATTTTCAAAGCCTACGACATTCGGGGCATCGTGCCCTCCACCGTGCATGCCGATATGGCGCGCGCTCTAGGTCGCGCTTTCGGCACCCTGGCCATGCGCCAGGGCGAGCGCACGGTGGCCGTAGGGCGTGACGGACGCCTGAGCGGCCCGCTGCTGGCTGGCGCATTAATGCAGGGCTTGCAGGATGCGGGCGTACAAGTCATCGATATCGGCCCC
The DNA here is from genome assembly GCA_016463455.1 of Rhodoferax sp. Lineage (GTDB taxonomy): Bacteria > Pseudomonadota > Gammaproteobacteria > Burkholderiales > Burkholderiaceae_C > Allorhodoferax. The sequence goes on along the minus strand of JAEMRG010000046.1, from coordinate 7,744 downwards.
GCCACCACGCCCATGCTGTACTTTGCCGCCTGCACCTTGTGCAACAGCGGCATCCAGGTTACGGGGAGCCACAACCCACGTGATTACAACGGCTTCAAAATGGTCCTGGGCAGCAAGGCGATTTACGGCGAGGAAATCCAGTCCCTGCGCCGCATCATGGAAGACGAAAGCTGGGATTTGCAAGCCGGTGGCGGCTGTACCCAGGCCGAGGTTTTGCCCACGTATCGCGAACGTATCGTCGCTGACATCAAGTTGGCGCGTCCCCTCAAAATCGTGGTCGATTCGGGCAATGGCATCGCCGGGGCCAGCGCGCCGGGCATTTTGCGCGCTATAGGCTGTGAGGTGACGGAGTTGTACAGCGAGGTGGATGGTAATTTTCCTAACCACCACCCGGACCCGAGCAAGCCCGAAAATCTGCGCGACCTGATCGCCGCCTTGCAGGCCAGTGACGCCGAGTTGGGTCTGGCCTTTGATGGCGACGGCGACCGCCTAGGCATTGTGACGCGCGATGGCAGCAATATTTTCCCGGACCGGCAAATGATGTTGTTCGCGCAGGACGTGCTGTCGCGCGTGCCGGGCGCTACGATTTTGTTTGATGTGAAGTGCTCGCAGCGCCTGGCCCCGGCCATAGCGGCAGCAGGTGGCGTACCGTTGATGTTCAAGACCGGCCACTCTTTGATCAAGGCCAAAATGCGCGAGATCGGTTCGCCCCTGGGCGGCGAGATGAGTGGGCATATATTTTTCAAAGAGCGCTGGTTTGGCTTTGACGACGGCACCTATGCGGGATGCCGTTTGCTGGAGATCGTCAGCCGTGTTGCCGACTCCAATGCGTTGTTGCACGCCTTGCCCACCAGCTTTTCCACGCCCGAGCTCAACGTGCCCTGCCAAGAAGGCGAAGCGTACGCCGTAGTGGAACGTTTGGTAGCGGCGGCAAACTTTGCCGCCCCAGCGGTATGCACCACTATCGATGGTTTGCGCGTGGATTGGCCCGATGGTTTTGGCCTGGTGCGTGCCTCCAACACCACGCCAGTGCTGGTGCTGCGTTTTGAGGGCCATGATGCGCAAGCGCTGGCGCGTATTCAAGACGCCATGATGGTTTTGTTGCGCAGTGTCAAGCCCGATGCACGGTTCGAAGAGTCTGCGCATTGAAGATATTGATTGTCAAGCTCTCGTCTTTGGGCGATGTGGTGCACGCTATGCCTGCAGTGCAGGATTTGCAAGCAGCCCTACCCGGCGCGCAGATTGACTGGGTGGTGGAGTCGGCCTTTTCGCCTTTGGTGCGTCAATGCGCCGGCGTTACTAAAGTCATCGAATGCAATCTGCGGCGCTGGCGCCATGCGCCTTTTTCTGCGGAAACGCGCAGCGCCTGGCAAAGCTTCCGCACCGAGTTGGACCTGTCCGCCTACGACCGTGTGATTGATTTGCAAGGCTTGAGCAAATCGGCATTGGTGGCTTACATGGCGCGTCTGGCGCCTGGCGGCTTGCGCGTGGCCATGGCGGCACGTACTGACGGTTCATCGTACGAGCCCCCCACGCGCTGGGTAGCGCATCAAGTGGTGGACTTGCCCCTGCATATCGGCGCACTAGAACGCAGCCGCTTGCTGTGCGCTAAGGCCATGGCTTACCCACTGCCGTCAAGCTTGTCATTTGGATTGATGCCCCGGTCAGCCCCACAGTTGTCGCTAGCCCAAACCGCAGGACAAGCAAGCGACGCGCTGCCCGTGGTTGCACTGCTCATTGGTAGTTCACGCGCCGACAAACAATGGCCTATCGGCCATTGGCAATCGCTGGGCAAACGGATACGTGCGGACGGTTACGCACTGGCAATAGCGCACGGAAATGATGCAGAAGAGCGGCAGGCCCAAGCCATTGCGCAAGGCATAGACCAGGCGCTGGTATGGCCTCGGTTGGGACTTGATGCCATGGTCGATGCGCTAGCTGCTTGCGCGAGCGCTATCGGGGTTGACAGCGGCCTAAGCCACATCGCTGCAGCGCTGGGCCTGCCGCATGTACAGGTTTACAACTTTGACACGGCCTGGCGTACCGGTCCCCATGGCCATGCGCGCCAGTGCAGTGTGTTTGCGTCTCCCCATCCTTCGATCGAGCAAGTGTGGCAGGCTTGGACTTCAGTGCGTTTGCGGCAGGGGCCTATCTGATGCAAACCCTGCAAACGCTGGCTCTGGCGGTTTACAGCCTGCTCACGCGCTTATTGCAGCCCGCGCTGCGCTGGAAGTTGCGCCGCCGGGCGCGTAGCGAGCCGGCGTATGCGCAGCATGTGGAACAGCGTTTCGGGCGCTACGGCTCCGCAGCCTTGCAAGCGGGTCCGGTGTTGTGGGTGCATTCGGTCTCCCTCGGCGAAACCCGTGCTATCGGGGCATTGATTGCTTTATTGCGCGCGCAATGGCCTGGCATGCGCTTATTGCTCACCCATGGCACGGCCACCGGGCTGGATGCCGGCGCTGACTTGCTGCAAGCAGGCGATTTGCAGGTTTGGCAGCCCTGGGACACGCCGGCTGCCACGCGTAGTTTTGTGCAGCACTTCAGGCCGCGCCTGGGCTTGCTGGTGGATACGGAAATCTGGCCCAATCTGGTGCGCGCTTGCGCCCAGGCCTCGGTGCCGCTGTGCCTGGTCAATGCGCGCTTAAGCGCGCACTCCTTGCAGCGTGCCCAGCGCTTGCATTGGTTGGCGGAACCGGCTTATCAGAGCCTGGCTGGTGTCTGGCCGCAGGACGAGGACCAGGCCACGCGTTTTCGCGCACTGGGGGTCAAGCCCCATGCGCCGACCGGCAATATCAAATTTGACATGGAGCCCGACTTGGCTTTGTGGAGCCAAGGCCAAGCGGTCCGCCAGGCGCAGCTGCGCCCGGTACTGATGCTGGCCGTAAGCCGTGAAGGCGAAGAGCAGATGTGGCTCGATGCCATGCGCCATGCGCAGGCAAACGGGCTGGGTATGGACCGGGTGCAGTGTTTAATCGTGCCGCGCCATCCGCAGCGTTTTGACGCGGTAGCCGACTTACTGCAGTCGGCGGGCTTGTCGGTGGCACGCCGATCGGTCGATGGCGCGCAGTTTTCGGTCGCCGACGTCTGGTTGGGAGATACCCTGGGCGAGATGGCGTTTTATTATGGGCTGGCCGATGTGGCCTTGCTGGGCGGAAGCTTTGCGCCGCTAGGCGGGCAAAACCTGATTGAGGCTGCTGCCTGCCGTTGCCCGGTGGTGATGGGGCCGCATACCTTTAACTTTGCGCAAGCCGCCGACATGGCCCAGGAGGCGGGCGCCGCTTTGGTGCGGCCTGACATGGCATCGGCCCTGCATGCGGCTATGCAACTTCTGGAAGACAAAGCAGCCTTGGAAGCTGCCGGCAGCGCTGCCTGGGCTTTTGCGCAGACCCACAGGGGCGCGGCACTGCGTTTAAGCCGAGCCTTGGATGTACTGTGGCGTCAGGGCTAAGGCGCCCGGACCTTGCCGTTTAGCGCAGCAGTGCGTTGATCGCTTGTAGATCAGCGGCTTTAAGGATGCCGCTGGCCTGGCGTAGCTTGAGGTTGCCCACCAAGACGTCGTAGCGCGCTTTAGATAGTTTGGCTTTGGTGTCGTACAGCTGGCTTTGGGAATTGAGTACGTCGATGTTGATGCGCACGCCCACCTGGTAGCCGAGCTTGTTGGCATCGAGCGCGCTTTGGCTGGAGATAGCCGCTGCCTGGTAGGCCCGCACCTGTCCGAGCGCTGAATCCACGCCCATAAACGCTGCACGGGTGCTCTGCGCCACATTGCGTTGCGCTGCTTCCAGATCCGAGCGCGCCTTGTCTTCTAGAGACAAGGTTTCTTTGACGCGGTTTTGAATCGAGTAGCCGGAAAACAATGGCATGTTGATGTTGAAACCCAGCGTGTACGCATTGGAGCCCGCAAACAGTGACGAGGCCACGCTGCCATTGTTGGTGGTGGCCTGGTAGCGGGCCACCAGATCCACCGTAGGCATATGGGCTGCATTGGCCTTCTGGGTTTCCAGGCGGGCCACTTCCAAGGCCAGATTGAGCTGACGGATGGCGGGGTGCTCGGTTTGACCGACAGCCAGCCATTCGTTCATGTCGGCAGGCGAGAACTGGGAAAGATTGAAATCCGGCGCAACCGCCAGCGGCTTGACATCGGACTTGCCCACTAACTGCGCCAGTGCCAATGTCTTGACGCGCAAATCATTTTCGGCAGCGATTTCTTGGGCCAGCACCAAATCAAAACGGGCTTGCGCTTCGCGCGCGTCGGTAATCGTGGAAGTGCCGACTTCAAAGTTGCGTTTGGCGGCAGCCAGTTGTTCTTGAACGGCTACTTTCTGGGCTTTTACAAACTCCAGGCTGTCGGCCGATGCCAGCACATCAAAGTAGGCCTGACTCAGGCGCAATATCAGTTCCTGCTCGGCAGTTTGCAAGGCGCTGGCGGCTTGTTGTACCGCTTTGCGGCTTTGGGCATAGCTGGCGTCATCGGCTGGCCGGTACAAGGCCTGGCTGGCGTCCAGCGTCATGGAGTTATTGTTAAAGCCGCGGTCCGCTTGCGCCAGACCGGCGCTCCAGGTGGCATTGATGCCGACCTTGGGCAAGACCAGGGCCATGGCCTGATCCGCTTTGTACAGGTTAGCGTCGTTTTGCGCTTTGGCTGATTGGTAGCTGGCGTCAAAGTCGCGCGCGGCGGCATACAAGTCCACCAGGCTTTGGGCTTGCGCGGCCGGTGCCATGCCGATCGCCATCAGTAGTACTACATGGCGTAAACGCGAGGGGTGGATGGGTTTTTTCATGGGCAGTTTCTCGGTCGTTAAATAGATGTTGTTGGGGCCGGACAGTGTTCGTTAACGAAGAATGTTTTTGCGTCAATAACGCGCAATAGTGCTATCGATCTGTGCGGACCAGGCGTCGATACCGCCTTCGATATTGACCACATGGCCAAAACCGTTGCTGACCAGAAAGCGGGCTACCTGCATGCTGCGCATGCCATGGTGGCACAGGCAGGCAATGGCTTGGTCGGGATCGAGTTCGGCCAGCCGCGCGGGTAGTTGCGCCATGGGGATAGCGAGGACGCGAAAGTCAGGGCCATGTACCAGCTGTGCCCAGTCCAACTCATAAGGTTCGCGCACATCGAGCAAGACCGGCGCATCCATGGGGTGCGATTGCGCGACAGCCGCCAACCAAGCGGCGAAATCAGCGGGTCGGACCTGTGCAATCATCGTTGGATCGGTGGTGCTTTAAAAGTGGAACTGTGAATGTTCGGCAAATCCGTGCAGACGCGGTGCGTTGGCGTCCCAGGGTGTGGTGCTGCGCAGGGCGGTCTCGCTAACGCGGGTGATCAGCTGCGCCGACATGATGGGCTCATCGCCCACAATGGCTATCAGGCGTCCGCCCACCGCCAGCAGGTCCAGCACATGTTGGGGCACCTGGGGCACCGAGCCGCTGAGCACGATGGCGTCAAATTTCCCTAAGTCGCCCAAGGCTTGGGAGCCATCCGCAACCCGTACTTCGACCTTGTGCAGACCGGCTTTTTGTAGATGGGCGCGCGCACTGACGGCCAGTTCTGGGATGCGCTCCAGGCTCAGCACGCTGTGCGCGCGGCGCCCCAGCAGCGCTGCCATATAGCCCGAGCCGGTACCGATCTCGAGGGCTTTTTCATGGGGCTGGATTTGCAAGTCTTGCAGCATGCGCGCTTCCAGGCGCGGTGCCAACATGCACTGGCCATGGCCCAGGGGCACTTCTAGGTCAGCAAAGGCCAGGGCCTGGTGCGCCAGGGGCACAAACTCTTCGCGCCGCACATCGGCCAGCAAGGCCAGGACCTCGGCATCCAGCACATTCCAGGGTCTGATTTGCTGCTCGATCATATTGAAGCGGGCTTGGGCGATGTTGACAAGGTTCATGGCAATACTTTCGAGAGCGCAGCTCAGACGGACTCAATTTTACCGGCGACTTGTGACGGCTCCTCTGAGCCAGGGGCTGGCAGCCCGAAGAGTCTGCGCATCCATTGACCTAGATCGTCCAAATAGCAATACACCACCGGAACCACGACCAGCGTCAGCAGGGACGAGGTAATCACGCCACCGATCACCGCCTGGCCCATGGGCGCGCGCATTTCTGAGCCTTCAGAGAGCGCAAAGGCCAGCGGCACCATGCCAAAAATCATGGCCAGGGTAGTCATCAAAATCGGGCGCAGGCGCACTTTGGCGGCCATCAGCAAGGCCGCATTACGCTCCAAGCCCGGCACCGCGCGTCCCTGGGCGTCCGTAGAGCCTTCGCGCGCCCGGATGGCAAAGTCCACCAGCAAAATTGCATTTTTGGTGACCAGGCCCATCAGCATCAGTACGCCGATGACCGAGAACATGGACAGGGTGGAGCGAAAGGCCATCAGCGCCAGCACCACGCCGATCAGGGTCAGCGGCAAGGCCGTCATCAGCGCCAGCGGTTGCAAAAAGCTTTTGAACTGGCTGGCCAAAATCATGTAAATAAACACAATGCCTAGCGCCAGCGCCGACACGGCATAGCCAAAGGAGTCGGCCATGTCTTTGGTCGATCCGCTGAACTGGGTGCTGTAGCCCGGCGGCATGCTGATGCCGTCCATCACTTTCTTGATGTCTTTGGATACCTCGCCGGCCGAGCGGCCGCTGACATTGGCATTGATCGACACCTCGCGTAACAAGTCGCGCCGATTGATTTGGTTGGATGTCCGGGTCTCCACCAGTTTGGCAACCTGGTTCAGGCGCACGATGCGACCCGATCCGTCGGCATTGCTGCCCATCGCCAAGGGCATGCGTTCCAGGTCCGTGGCGCTGTCGCGCGCGGCTGGGTTGAGTCGCACATTGACGTCGTAGGTTTGGTCGTCACTGGCGCGCCAATTGCCCACGGTTTGACCGGCCACCAAGGTGCGCAGGCTGTTGCCGATCTGGGCCAGGGAGAGGCCCAAGTCGGAGGCCGCGTCGCGGTTGACTTCTAATTCCAGCGTGGGCTTGTTGGGCTTCATGCTGGAGTCCAGATCTACCAGGCCGGGGATTTCGCGCAGTTGGGGCAAGGCGCTTTGGGCAATGCGTTCCAAAGTCTGGATATCGCTGCCGAGCAGCGAAAACGTGATTTGTTTGCTGCCGCCCACCGAATCGAATAAGCCGATATGGGTGACGGTAATGCCCGGCACATGGGCCAAGCGTTCGCGCAAAATAGTGGATATTTCTTCAATACCGCGTTTGCGCGCTTTGCGGTCCACCAAGCGGATGTAAATGCTTGCGTACATCTTGCCTTGCGCGGTGCCGGTATTGATGGTGGTCAGCGTGTAGCGCACTTCGGGAAATTCACGCACGATGGCTTCGACCTGCTTGGCGCGCGCCTCGGTCACTTCCAAGGAAGAGCCTACCGGCGTATGAAAGTTGACCGTGGTTTCCGAAAAATCTGACTTCGGCACAAACTCGGTACCTAGCAGCGGCACCATGAATACGCTGGCGATAAAAATGCCAATGGCCAGCAACACAGTAGCCAGTTTGTGGCCCAGCGCCCAGCGCAAGATGCGTTGGTACACATCAACCAGGTAATTCGTGCCCCGGTCAAACCAGCCGGTGACGCGGCCTATGGTTTTGTCGTACCAGTTAGCCGGCCCGCTGTGTTTGCCATGGCTTTGGACACTCGGGTCGTGCCAAACGCTGGAGAGCATAGGGTCTAGCGTGAAGCTCACAAACATGGAGATCAGCACGGCCACCACAATCGTCAGGCCAAATTCGTGGAAAAACTTGCC
>JAEMRG010000045.1 GCA_016463455.1 Rhodoferax sp. | reverse complement strand
AATACAAGCAATCGCTCGAAGACCTGTACCGCCATCGCGTGCTGGAAATTTTGGTGCCCATCGTGGGCGATGCCAATGTGCGCTCGCAAGTGAACCTGAACATCGACTTCAGCCAAACCGAGATCACCTCGGAAGACTATGACCCCGCAGGCAAAGGCCCCAGGACGCGTTCCGAAATTACCAGCGAAGACCGCAACAGCGCGAAAGAAGCCTCGGGCATTCCCGGCACCTTGGCGAACACGGCGCCGCCTGCACCCACTACCACTTTGAACACCGCCGCGACTGCCCCGGCTGCCGCCACCGACGAACGCAGCACCGTGGCTGCACGCTCCACCCGCAATTACGAATTTGACCGCCAGGTGCGCCATACCAAAGCAGCCTCGGGGGGTATCCAGCGCGTCAGCGTGGCCGTGGTCATCAATGAGCGAGCGCCCATCGCCCAGCCCAAGAACGACAAAGGCGAAGACCAGCCAGCCAAACCCAACCCCTATACTCCCGAAGAGTTGGAACGCTTACAGCAGTTGGTGCGCGGCGTAGTCGGTTTTGACGAAGCCCGCAAAGACGTGGTCAGCGTCATCCCGGCCAAGTTCGAGCCCGACGTGCCGGTAGACCTGTCGATTCCTTGGCACAAAGACGATGCGGTCTTGACCAACCTCAAGTCCGCCATGCTGGGACTCATGTTTGTGGCTTTCCTGATGGCGGTGGTACGCCCCGTCGTGGTCCACATGATGGAGCGTGACAAGCAAGCCGCTGCGGATGCAGCCGAGAGAGTCCAACTGGCACAGGAAGAAGTTCTGGCGCTGGAACGTGTTCAGTCCGAAGAAGCGGCTGCAGCGGACGCCGAGCCATCGGCAGCGGATACGCTCGAAGAGATGAAGGCGAAGATGAAGGCCAAGAAGTCAGGCATCTCCGCCGAGATGATGGACACGGCCAACACCTACGACGACAAAGTGGCCCTGATCCGTATGATTGTGGGCGACGACTCGGCCCGCGTGGCCAGCGTGCTAAAGAACATGATCAAGCCCAATTAAGGGGCGGTGAAAAAATAGATTTCTGGGAACTTAACGACTATGGCAGACGACAACAAAGCAACAGGCGCTGCGGGCTACAGCGACGCGCTGCGCCGCGAGATGTCGGAGTTGACCGGCACGCAGCGCGCTGCCGTGCTCATGTTGCTCTTGGGTGAAGAGCAGGCTGCCAACATCATCCGATTTCTCAGCCCCAAAGAGGTACAAGGTCTGGGCGCTGCGATGGTGCAAGTGGCCGAGCTTTCGCAAGAGGCCGTCAATGCGGTGCTCGACGAATTTTTAGCGGAAATCAAACGCCAAACCAATCTGGGCCTGGGCACATCGGACTATGTGGACAAAGTGTTTCGCCGCGCTTTAGGCGACGACAAAGCCGCCTCGGTGCTGGGCCGTATCAACCCCGGCCATGGCAGCAAAGGGCTGGAAATTTTGACCTGGATGGATGCGCGCTCGATTGCCGACATGATCAAGGCCGAGCACCCGCAGGTGGTGGCGATCATTCTTTCGGTATTAGAAACTGGCGTCGCTGCAGAAGTGCTGAATTTTCTGCCGGCCGATGCGCGCGCCGAGATCATGCAGCGCGTGGCCAGCCTGGAACAAGTGCAACCTTCGGCCATGGATGAGCTGGAGGCGATCATGACAAAGCAGTTCTCCACCAACTCTTCCTCCAAGTCCTCCAGCCTGGGCGGCGTCAAAGCGGCGGCCAATATATTGAACCAGACCAAAACCACTTTAGAAGCCGCCGTAATGAGCGGTTTGCGCGAAATCGACCCGGACCTGATGCAACAGATTCAGGACAATATGTTCACCTTCGAGAACCTGGTGGGTGTGGATAACAAGGGCATTTCCAAAATTATGGCCAATGTGGAGCCCGACATGATGATGAAGGCCCTCAAAGGCGCCAGCGAAGCGGTCAAAGAAAAATTCTTGGGCAGTATGTCCGAGCGGGCGCGCGGCATGTTCCGCGACGATATGGAAGCGCTGCCACCGATGCGCCTGTCCGATGTCGAGACCGCACAAAAAATGATCATGCGCGCAGCACGCAAACTGGCCGATGCCGGCGACTTGGTGCTAGGCGGCGGGGCCGACTATGTCTAACACGGCGCAAGCCGAAGCACGTAAGCCCGAGGTCCGCCCCGCGCGGGTCTGGCAACCGACCGACCTGCTGCACCCGATTGCCCCCGAGGGCGGTTTTCTGCCCAACCCCTGGAAGCCCACCCAAGCCGCAGGCTTTGACCCGCAAGGTTTTGCGACCCCGGTACTGGACCTGCAAGCCATGGCCCGCGAAGCGGCGGCCAAAGCCGCAGCAGCACAAGCGCCTCAAGGCGAGCACGATGACTCGGTGCAAGCCGATGCACCAGAGGCACAAAGCACAGATAAGGACGAGGCTTCGGATGCTGAGCAAACGGGCAACAAAAAACCCGAGCCGTCTCTAAGCACACCCGCTGCCCCCGCCATAGACGCCCAGGCACTGGAAAAAGCCCGCGCTGACGGCCACGCACAAGGCATGGCCGAAGCGCGTACCCAACTGCAAGCCCAAGCCCAGAGCGAAGCGCAAGCAGCCTTGGGCCAGGACCATGCACTCGTAGAAAAACTACAAGCCGCATTGGCCGACCTGCAACAAAGCCCGCAAAGTTTTTTTGAACCCCTCAAACGCCTCTCCCTGCATTTGGCCGAGCAACTGGTGTTAGCCGAGTTGCAACTCGATGGCAGCGCCATTGAGCGCTTGGTGCAGCGCTGTGTGGACGATTTGGGGCAACACGACGAATCCATGGTGACCGTGCATTTGCACCCCGGCGATGTCGAACGCCTGCACAGCATGCGTGAGCGGACCGGGCTTAATGAAGGCTCTTCGCTGCGACTGCAAGCGGACGAAAACCTGCTGCCCGGCAGCGTGCGCGCCAGCGCCCATGACGCTATCGTGGAAGACTTGATCGACGAGCGCCTGAGCACCCTGGCGCGCGGCCTGCAGATCGACGCGCCGCGCTGGAGTGCGCAAACTGCTTTTAGCGCCGAGCGCATTGCCACTGACCGCCTGCCCAGCAGCCGGGTAGAAGACGCGCAGCCACGCATGGCCGCAGCCGCCCCCTATGCTGCCGTGCCGAGAGCCCATGCTGCGAGCTTGGACGAGGTGCAAGATGCGCCTAAGCCGGTACATGCGCCCTCGGGCTATGACACGGTCGCTGCGATCGACGAGATTTTGAACGACGAAAACCATGTTTGACTTTGGGGCTGACGTCAGCCAAGCCATACCCAAGCTGCACAGCAAATTGCCGCAGCGCAGCGGTACGCTGGTACGTTTGGTCGGCCTGCGCTTGGAAGCGCGCGGCATCATGGCGCCCATTGGTGCCTGCTGCGAAGTGGTGGGCTTGAGCGGCCAACGCATAGAAGCCGAAGTCGTCGGCTTTGCCGACAAAACCATTTACCTGATGCCTTTTTCCGAGCCCACGGGCATCGGCCCGGGTGCCACCGTGCGCGTGCTGAGCGACAGCGGCCATGCGCTACTGGGCGAAGAATTGCTGGGCCGTGTCATCGATGCCCAAGGCGAGGCGCTCGATGGCCGCCCTAAACCGGCCTGCACCACCAAGCTGGGCTTACTGGGCTTGCCTATCAACCCCATGGAACGCGGCCCGATTGACCGGGTGCTGGACGTGGGCGTGAAAGCCATTAACGGATTATTGACACTGGGGCGCGGCCAGCGCGTGGGCCTGATCGCAGGGTCGGGCGTAGGCAAAAGTGTGCTCTTGGGCATGCTCACGCGCTTTACCAAGGCCGATGTGGTGGTGATCGGCCTGATCGGCGAGCGCGGCCGCGAAGTGCAGGCCTTCATCAACGAAACCCTAGGGCCTGAAGGCCTGGCCAAAGCGGTGGTGATCGCCGCGCCGGCCAATGTATCGCCGGTCTTGCGCCTCAAGGGCGCGCACCTTACGCATGTGGTGGCTGAGTATTTTCGCGACCAGGGCAAAGACGTACTGATGCTGGTGGACAGTCTGACGCGCGTCGCCCATGCGCAGCGCGAAATTGGCTTGGCCATTGGCGAGCCGCCCACCTCCAAAGGCTATCCGCCTTCGGTCTTTGCGCTCTTACCCAATTTAATTGAACGCGCCGGCGTAGGCCGCCACGGCCATGGTTCGATCACCGCGATCTACACCGTGCTGGCCGAGGGCGATGACGGCAACGACCCGATTGTGGACATCGCCCGCGCCTCGCTGGACGGGCAGGTCATGCTCTCACGCAAACTGGCGGACGCTGCGCACTATCCGGCCATCGACCTGACCGGTTCGATATCGCGTGTGATGCAAAACCTGCTTGCGCCCACCGACTTGAAGCTGTCCAACCGCTTTCGGCGCCTGTGGTCGCTCTACCAACAAAACGTGGACCTGATCCAGGTCGGCGCTTACCAACCGGGCACGAACGGCGAAATTGACCAAGCCATCGCATTGCGCGGGGCCATGGAAAGCTTTTTGCGCCAGGACATGTACACCGGCATTGACGAAAGCCAGACCCGCGCGGATGTGCGGGTGCTGATGGAGCAATAGCCATGCAAGTACGCGCCTGCTGGTCCGCGCTGGAGAACAAAGCCGAGCGCAAAATCACACGCATTCGCGAGGACACGGCGCGCGCGCAAGAGCTGCGCCAGTCGCTGCTCGCCAGTCAGGCCAAGTTGGAACAGATGTACCAGGAGTACTACGAAAAAAACGCAGCCAATAGCAGCTACAAAGGCATGACCGACGCGATGAACCAGCGCCAGTTCATGTCCCAGCTGCTGAATTTACGCGAACGCGTGAAAAGCGATATTGAACGCTCTGAGACCCATCTGACCACGCTGGCGCACCACCTGGTACTGGCCGAAACCGAACGCCTGAAGATGCAAACGCTGACAGAAAACGACCGCTTGGCCGTTGCCAAGTTTGTCGAAAAACGCGAGCAGTCGCGTATGGATGAAATGGGTGTGATGCAATTTAACCGGGCCCAAACCTCATGAACCCCTCAGGCGGCTTGCGCTGGCATTGGAAAGCATGGCGTAGCCTGCGGTTGTGGGAACCCACGTGCCAAGATATCGCCACCTGGTTGACGGAAAAGCCCGCGCAGCGCAGCGAACTGCTGCTGATCGGTGCCAGCGCCGGTTGGATGATGTCCAGCCCCTGGCTAGCGGGATTTCGCAAAATCACCACTTACGATATTGACCCCCTGGCAGGTCCGCTGTTTCGCTGGCGCCACGGCAAAGCCTTGGCGGCCTCGGGCACCGAGCTGCTGTGCGAACGCGGTGACGCACTCAATCAATTGGGCGAGGTACTGCAAGCACACCGCCAGGCGCTGGTACTGTTTGACAATGTGCTGGGCCAAATTCGCTTTCACCACCCGGACGTGGACGAGGCCAGCCACCGCATCGCCAGCATCCGGCGCCGCCTGCGCGGCCGGCACTGGGGCAGTATCCATGACGCCTACTCCGGCCCGGTGCGCACGCCGGTATCGCGCCGTGCCCACACCCCCATGATGCGCAGCGTGCAGCCACCCTACCCGACTGCCAGTGCCCGCAAACGCGACCAACCGGACGCTCCCCAGCGCGCTGCCTTTGCCGCTTTTGGCAGCCAACTCGATGCCGATGGTGCCTGGCTGGACCACCTGACCAACGACCTATTCCCGCCCGGCAGCCAAGTGAGCCATATCGCCTGGCCGCACCTGGACGATTACTGCCACTGGCTGCAAGCCGCGTGGGTGGAACCGCAATGACCATGCAAGACGCATCAAGCACAAGACCAGGGCACGGGCGTGTGCGCGGCATCGGCCGAACATTAGCCACGGCCACCCTGCTGCTCGCCGCTTGTGGTGGCGTCGTAACCGAGCGGCCGCTGGTCGAAGCACCCGCGCTCCCAGCAAGCGAAGTAATACCACCCGCCCCACCTGCAACGCTTTTGGCCGGGCTTTACAAGGGAAATTTAGACAGCAACCCGAGCCGCGAATTTTTGGCGCTGGTAGTGCCCGACGCTGGGAAAAATGTGCACCTGTACGGTTGGTACTACAACGCCAACGATCTGCGTCTGGCGCACCTCTACAAAGGCGAATTGGAACTCGGCATCGAGGGCGATGCGGCCAATGTGGCGCAGAGCTGGCGGGTTATTGAAGGGGCCAATTGGTACCCGGCAAACGCCAGTGTTTCAGCTTCCTCACTCAAACAATTGTCGGCCAAGCTATCCATAAGCCGTAGCAGCGTCAGCAATTACACGCTGACGGCTGAGGCTTTGCCCCAAGCGGGCTATGACCCTAGCGCAACGCCGATGAACCTGAGCAACAGTAGCTGGAACGGACATTGGTCAAGCGGAAACAACACGGCAGTGGGTAGGCTGCAATTTGGAGCCAACGGCGCACCCGATGTATCCGGCACTAATTGGCAATGCTTTAGTGGGAACGCGCCGCTAACCTGGAAATGGACTGCCCAATCATTGAATTACTTCAAGGTGACCCTCTCCTTGGGCTCCATCACCTTGTGCCCAGAATGGCAGAGGCAGTCCCTTGAAGGCGTAGCGACGGTGTCCATGCAGAACGGCGTTTATCAATTGGATATGATGCTGTTAGACGGCAAGGGCGCCGGAATTTCTTACCGCGGAACACGCTAAAGCTGCCATGGTGAATCAAGATTCCGGTTTTCGTGCCGATAAAACAGCAATCTCGTCGCCGTATTCACTGCGGCGTCCAGGCTTTGCGTACATCGTTGAAGTGTCTACTTTTCACACTAAATATCCGAAAGAACAGCTATGAAAAGAATCCTGTTGGAAGTATTTTTGGTCGCTGCCCTGATAGGCGCCGGCGTCTTTGGTTTTATGAACCAAAAACAAGCAAGCGTGTCCAAGGCAAAAATTACCGAGCTCAATGCTGCGGTAGAGGCGGCTGAAAAGTCGGCCAAAGAAAAAGAAGAAAGCATTAAAGGCGCCGAAGAAGAAATGCAAGCCTTGCAGCAGGAATTGACCACACTGGAGGGGAAAGCCAATCAACTTGAAGCGGTCAAAGCGGCCCTGGCCAGCGGCTCAACCTTGAGCGATTTGGAAAACGCCTACAAAAAAGAAAAGACACTTTCTGCTGAACGCCAGGCCGGCATGGGCGCACTGCGCATGCTGACCAAAGGCACTGAAGACCCGGGCGCCCTGGAGGCCTTTCGCAAAGCGCTGCAATTGTCCGAACTCGGTGACCGCAAGAACACGATTTGCGCAGCCCAGTTAGGCCTGGTCGCCGCGGGCGAAAAAATCAAGGTCATGGCAGACTGCCTGCCCAAGTCTGAAAAAGCGGGCAGCGGCGACAAGGAAGAAAAAGACAGCCACGATAAAGACGATGGCAAGGGCAAAAAAGACGATGGCAAGGGCAAAGGCAAGGACGATGGCCATAGCCATGGCAAGAAAGATGACGGCCACGGCGCGAAAAAAGATGAAAAGCATGCCGCGGCCCATTGGGATTACGAAGGCGAAATGGGCCCAGAGAAATGGGGCAAGGAATTCCCCACCTGTGGCAAAGGCAAGTCACAGTCACCGCTGGACATCAAAGGGCCATTCGTCAAATCACGCATGGTGGTGAGCGCCGACTACAAAGAAGGTGCCCTGAAAATGATCAACAACGGGCACACTATCCAAGTCAATACCCCGCCCGGTAGCAAGCTGCGGGTCGACGGCATCGTCCATGAACTGCTGCAGTTTCACTTCCACAAACCCAGCGAAGAAAAAATAGACGGCAAGCCCATGGCGATGGTGGTGCATTTTGTGCACAAAAACGCCGATGGCAAGCTCGCCGTGCTGGGCGTTTTGCTCAAAGAAGGCAATGAAAACCCCGGTATCAAAACCCTGTGGGCCAACCTGCCTAAAGAACAAAATGTGGAGTATTTGCCAGAGGGCGTGAACTTCAACCCCGGCAATCTGCTGCCGCGTGAGTTTGATTTCTACAGCTATGAAGGCTCGCTCACCACGCCGCCGTGTACCGAAGGCGTGCGCTTCTTTATTCTCAAGACCACGGTCAATATCGCCAAGGAACAGGTGCAGGCCTTCCCCTTCAAGATGAATGCCCGCCCGGTGCAGCCGCTCAATGGTCGTGAGCTCCTGAGCAACTAAAAAAGCGACTACCAAGCCGCCCACTCCGCGAAGGCCCCACTATGAAAAAGCAATCCTCCATGGGCGCCGTGCTGGCGGCCGTGGTGATCACTCTGATCATCGCGGCGCTGACGGGTTGGGGCCTGGTGGCCTTGGGCGTCATCCACCTGGACCCCTCGGGATCGGGCAAGCGGGATGGCGACCTAGAAAGCGCCAAGGACAAACTGGCCAAAGTCAGCGGCCAGTTTGTGTGCGAGGTCACGGTATCCACCCCCCAGGGCGCACTCAACTCCGAGCCCAAGGTGTACCCGGATATGTTGGTAGCCGGCCTGGAGCCCGATGCGGGCTCAGGGTGGTACCAAGGTGAATACTCCATCACCGAATCGCGCAAAGGGGCTCTCAAAATGGAAGGCACCAAGGCCTTTGTCAGCCGCCCGGCGATGTTTGAGCGCTTTGGGCAGATGGTGACGCAAGAGGAGTTCACCATCGACTTGGCCGATGGGGCTTTCGTCCAAACCCTGACCTTCAAAGACGGTACACGCAGGCACATGATCAAAGGCGTGTGCGCCAGGTTCATTAGAGCGCCCTTCAAATAAAAGCGCCCCAAGAGCTAGGACTACGCCACCGCAAGGTGGCGTTTCTTTTGTGGCCTGCGCGATTGCGCCGCACCGGCCCCTGGCTACCTACAATCGGCCCCCATGAACTTTCTCACCATGCTCGCCCAGGCTGAGCGCAGCAACCAGTCGCTGGTCTGCATCGGGCTGGACCCGGACCCCGCCAAGTTCCCTATGCACTGGCGCGGCGATGCCAGCAAGATTTTTGACTTTTGCGCCGCCATCGTCGATGCCACAGCAGACCAGGCAATTGCATTTAAGCCGCAAATCGCCTACTTTGCCGCCCATGGCGCTGAAGGCCAATTGGAGCGCCTGATGGCGCATATGCGCGCTAGCGCGCCGCAAGTGCCGGTGATTTTGGATGCCAAGCGCGGCGATATTGGCAGCACCGCGGAGCAGTACGCCAAAGAGGCCTTCGATCGCTACGGGGCCGACGCCATCACGCTTTCGCCCTTTATGGGCTTGGATTCGGTGCAACCCTATTTGCGTTACCCCGGCAAGGGCGCTTTTTTGCTGTGCCGCACCTCCAACCCCGGCGGCGACGATTTTCAGAACCAGCGCCTGCAAGACCTGCCTGGCGCGCCGCGCTTGTACGAACACATTGCGCACTTGGCCCAAGGCCCTTGGAATGAGAACGGTCAGTTAGGCCTGGTGGTGGGCGCTACTTACCCGCAGGAACTAGAACGGGTGCGGGCGCTGGCGCCGACGGTTGCCCTCTTGATCCCCGGCGTGGGCGCGCAAGGCGGCGACGCGCAGGCCACCGTGCGGGCGGCCTGGCGCGGTACGCCAGAGCACACCACGGGGCCGATTGCGGTCAATGCTTCGCGCTCGATCATTTATGCATCTGAGGCAGCCGATTTCGCGCAAGCAGCGCGGCGCGAGGCCAAGGCTTTGCGCATGCAATTGCAAGATGCGCGGGTTTTCAGCCCCTGAGCAGGGGTGCGAAATCGGCCAAACCAAGCCGGTAGCCACGGCTTATTTTTTGCAAAGGTTTTCCATGCAGCTCTACACCGCGCCACGCGCCCCTAATCCCCGCCGGGTCCATATGTTTATGGCCGAAAAAGGCATTACCACGATTGCGCAAATACCTATCGATCTCAATGCCGGCGAACACCGCGCCAGTGTTTACCTGGCTAAAAGCCCTTTGGCCAAAGTGCCGGCGTTACAGTTGGACGATGGCCGGGTACTCACCGAAACCCGGGCGATTTGCACCTACTTGGAAGGTCTGTTTCCAGAGCCCAATTTGATGGGCCATGACAGCACCGAGCGTGCCTTTATCGAGATGGCCGATCGGCGCGTGGAGTGGACGATTTTGCTGGGCGCGGCCAATAGCATCCGCCACAGCCACCCGGGCCTGGCGACCCTGGAGCAGCCGCAGTTCCCGGAGTTTGGACAGTCGCAAACGGCCAAGCTCAAAGCCAATTTGCAAGTCTTTGATGCCCTGCTACAAAGCCAAGACTGGATGGCCGGCGATCGCTTTACCATCGCCGACATCACTGCTTTTTGCGCACTGGAGTTCGCACGCGGCCTCTTGAAATTCAAACCTGCCGACCTGGGCTACGAAGCCTTGCAAGCCTGGCGCGAACGGGTCGCAGCGCGCCCGGCGGCGCAAGTGCTCTAAAGCCGCTAGGCTTTTGGCGGGGCCGCTGCCCTTTGCGTGGCCAGCACCTTGTCCACGCGGCGGCCATCAAGGTCTATCACCTCAAACACCCAGCCCTGGTGGCTGATACGTTCTCCCAACTTGGGCAAATGGCCGGTCAAGGCCATGAGCAAGCCGGCCAGGGTGTTGTAGCGGCCCCGGTCTTCGTCGGGCAACTCGTCCAATTCCAAACGCGCCTTCACTTCATCGACCGGCATGACGCCGTCGAGCAACCACGAGCCATCCTCGCGCCGCGTGGCCCAGGCGTCCGCTTGCGCGCCGTATTGCAATTCACCGGTGATCGCTTCGAGCAAGTCGCGCGGCGTGAGCAGGCCTTGCACCACGCCATATTCATCGACCACAAACAACAAGCGCGCCGCTTTCAGGCGGAACTGCTCCAGCAACTCCATGGCGCTCAGAGTCTCAGGCACAAAAACCGCCGCTTGTGCAAAAGCGGCAATCGGCTCCTGGCTGTGCGCGCCCAGGTCCAGCAAGTGCGCCACGCTGATGATGCCCACCACATCATCCAAGGAATCGCGGCACACCGGGTACCAAGAATGCGCACCATTACCTGCGCCACGCCCGGCCAGTCGCAGGCAATCGTCCACGCTGGCCGAGGCGTCGAGCCATTGCACATCGCTGCGCGGCGTCATCAGCGAGGTGAGCGGGCGTTCATCCAGCCGGAATACGTTTTGCACCATCTGGTGCTCATGCGCTTCTATCAAACCGGCGTCCACACCCTCCTCTAGGCTGGCCGATATTTCTTCCTCAGTCACCGCGCGCGCGGTATTGGTGTCTATGCGCAATAGCTTGAGTACGGCGGCGGTCGTGCCCGAGAGTAATTTGACAAAGGGCTTGGCCGCCTGCGCCAGCCA
>JAEMRG010000044.1:2523-11229 GCA_016463455.1 Rhodoferax sp. | reverse complement strand
TTCCAGTGCCTGGTCCAAGCTGTGGCAGACGGTAGGGACCATTGCGTCCTCTTCCGGTGGCAGGTGGTAGAGGTCTTTGGTGGCAGCTTCGCCAGGGTGGATTTTGTTTTCCACGCCGTCTAAGCCCGCCATCATCAGCGCCGAGAAGCCCAAGTAGGGGTTCATCAGTGGATCGGGGAAGCGTGCCTCGATGCGCCGGCCTTTGGGGTTGGCCACAAAGGGGATACGGATCGATGCAGAACGGTTGCGCGATGAATAGGCCAGCTTGACCGGTGCCTCATAGCCGGGAACCAGGCGCTTGTAGCTGTTGGTACCGGGGTTGGTGATGGCGTTGAGGGCGCGGGCGTGCTTGATGATGCCGCCGATGTAGTACAGCGCGAAGTCGGATAAACCGGCATAACCGTCACCGGCGAACAGGTTTTTGCCGTCTTTCCAGATGGATTGGTGCACATGCATGCCCGAGCCATTGTCGCCAACGATAGGCTTGGGCATGAAGGTCGCGGTTTTGCCGAAGTTGTGGGCCACGTTTTGCACCACGTACTTCAGGATCTGGGTCCAGTCGGCGCGTTGCACCAGGGTGCTGAACTTGGTGCCAATTTCGTTTTGACCGGCGCCAGCCACTTCGTGGTGGAAGACTTCGACGGGTATGCCTAGCTGCTCCAGAATGAGCGACATTTCAGCGCGCATGTCTTGCGTGCTGTCCACCGGGGGCACGGGAAAGTAGCCGCCTTTGACGGTGGGGCGGTGGCCTTTGTTGCCGCCATCCATGACTTTGCCGCTGTTCCAAGGTGCTTCGGCTTCATCGATTTTGAAGAAAGTACCCGACATATCGGTGTGCCAGCGCACATCGTCAAAAATGAAGAACTCGGGCTCAGGTCCAAAGAAGGCGGTGTCGCCAATGCCTGAGGCCTTGAGGTAAGCCTCAGCGCGCTTGGCGATGGAGCGCGGGTCGCGGTCATAGGCCTTGCCGTCGCTGGGCTCGACCACGTCGCAGCTCATGAACAGGGTGGTCTCTTCAAAGAAGGGGTCGATGTTGGCGGTATTGGCATCGGGCATGAGTTGCATGTCCGAGGCTTCAATGCCCTTCCATCCAGCAATCGACGAGCCATCAAAGGCGTGGCCGGATGTGAATTTGTCTTCATCAAAATGCGAGATCGGCACGGTCACGTGCTGCTCTTTACCACGGGTGTCGGTGAAGCGGAAGTCAACAAACTTGACTTCGTTTTCTTTCACCATCTTCATCACATCTGCGACGGTCTTGGCCATCAAATACTCCTGTTGCACGGTTGTAAAAAGGGGATTGCTTGCAAGTAACCGCAGTTTCTATGCCAGCGAACGGTAAGCCGGCTTAAAGTGCTTTCTCCGCCCCATATTTTGCCTTGTCCGGCGGGCGGTCCAATGGCCTGGGATAGCTTGGTTTTCTGATGAAGCTCTTTAACGGTGCATTATTGCACCCAATAAGTGCGTTTTTAATGCGACGCGGCGTAGGACCCTATTTGTGCACTAATTCGGGGCCCAACTCAACACCGAAGGCTGCCAGGCCATTTTTCAAGGTTTCAAAGGCCGGCCCGGCAGCATCGGGCGTGCCTTTGACGCCTAACTCGATGTGCCGCCCGTACTGCGGATGGTCCACGCTAGGCAAGCTAAACACCTTGACCGGGTGCGCGTCCTGCACGCTTTGCATCAGTGGCGTCAGCGTCGCTTCCATGGCGCCCATGACGATGACAGACAGTTCCACATGCGCGTCGCGCCTGAAATGCGCTGGGTAATGGGTGTCCAAGGCCCATTCCATCATCGGCCAGGCCATGACCGGAAAACCAGGCACAAAATGCACAGCGCCCGCACCCTGCCCCTGGCAACTAAAACCGGCGATCTTGTTGTAGGGGTTGGGAATCAATGTGGCCCCTTGGGGAAAGCGACCCATATCCAAGCGGTGCACGTTGTCCGCGCGGTCCGGCTCGAAAACGTGGCCGTTTTCCAAAGCAATGTCGCGCATGCGCTCCCAGATCAGCTCACGCGCGCCGGGGTGCAGTTCCAGGGGCACGCCCAGGGCCATAGCCGCGCATTGGCGGGTGTGGTCATCGGGGGTAGCGCCTATGCCGCCGAAAGAAAACACCACATCCCCGCTGGCAAAGGCATCGCCTAGCGTTGCGGTGATGCGCTGCGGGTCGTCGCCCAGGTAATGCGCATAGGCTACTTCCAAGCCGCGCGCGCTCAGTAGCTCAATGGCTTTAGGCAGGTGCTTGTCGCTGCGTTTGCCTG
Organism: Rhodoferax sp.; assembly: GCA_016463455.1. Taxonomy (GTDB): domain Bacteria; phylum Pseudomonadota; class Gammaproteobacteria; order Burkholderiales; family Burkholderiaceae_C; genus Allorhodoferax. Next base: position 8,967 of record JAEMRG010000044.1, on the reverse strand, counting down.
AGAGTATTTCGTCGCCGATGATGATGAGGCCAAAGTGCATGTGCGCTTACGGAATGGGGGGCAGTTCGGATGCCAGGGAGTTGGGGTGCAAGGGCAGTGGATCGACCTGGGTCAATGGCCGCGTCGGAACAAAGATACCGGCCTCGTGCTCGGCGCGCAAAGCTTCCAAGGCGGCCAGGCAGTAGTGGACAAACCACAGCGAAGCGAACACAAAGACCACGGTGTACAGCCACACAGACAAAGGCAATAACAGCGGCGCCATGGCAATCGCCATCAGCCCCATAGACCACAGCAGGCTGGGCGTGGCGCCCAGAAATCCGACTACAAAGCCCATGGTAATCAGCGCACTTTTGTGGATGGCCAAAATAGTTTGCCGCTCGGCGCTGCTGGCATGGTCTGCCAGTGCATCAAAGGCCATGACGCGGTAGGTCAACCAAGCCCAAATCGCCGGTGGAATGAGCAACACCAGTGGCGGCAATATCCACATCGGTGCGGTGACGATGGTGGCGACCAGCGCTAAGGCACAGGAAATCAGGGCCCAGCCCAGGCTGGCGACAAAAGAGGCGCCATGGCGACGCTCTAGTGCAGGAAAGCGGCGACTGGCCACCACACGCACCAATCCCGGCGTCATCAGCGTAGAGACGAGTAACACCGTACACACCACGACCAAGGGCGTCAGCATCACAATCAGAATCAATGGCGCAAGCATGACCTTGAGTGCGGGCAGCCCCACTGCCGCCAACCAGGCCGCTAAGGTGGTGACAAAAACCGACGCATCGAGCATGCCAAGCATGGCTTCCTGTGCGCTTTGCCAGAAAAAATAAGCCAGCAAACTGGCCGCGCCCATTGCCAAAAGCAAAGGCAGCAGCGACAAGAGGATGACCTTGGGATGCAGACAGTACAAGACCGCCCGCCAAAAGGAAGAAATCAGCAAAACCATAGACGCCTCCTTGACTTCCCGCATTGTCAACGAGAAACTTCAGGCCCGCCCGACCAAACGCAACACACCACGCCATTGTTGCGACCAGAAGCCCTGGCCATAGTCACGGCCCTGCTCCACCTGGTCACGCACGCCGGTGGCAGGATAGGCCAGGGTGAAATCAGCAGTGCCAAAAAGCATGTCCCAACAGGGCAACAATACGCCAAAATTACAGCCGCCTAAAACCGCCGGCGCGCCATTTGCCGCGGGGGGCTGGCTTTCATGGCCGATGCCGATCGCATGGTGCATGCGGTGAAAGCGTGGGCTCACCCATATGCGGTCGCCAAAGCGGCCAAACCAGACGCGCAAATTGGCATGTTGCAAGTTTTCGCTCAGCTGCATTAATGCCACCAAGGCCACAAACTGACCCGGCGCCACGCCGATCAGCACTGCCAAAAACACAAAAAAAACATCATGCAAAACGTCGTCCAACAGATGGTTGCGGTTGTCGCTCCACATGGTCATCTGGCGCTGCGCATGGTGCAAGGCGTGTAGCTTCCACCACCAATGGAACTGGTGCTGGGCGCGGTGATACCAGTAGCCGAAAAAATCAAACACCAGCAAGTACAAAACAAAACTGACCAGTGCATGGCCCGTCACTGCCGGCCAGATATCGTCCAGGTGAAAAGTCGTAAGCCCTCCGACACGTAATGTGCCGATGATGCTGTCTAAAAAGGGATCTACGGTGAAAAACAAGGCCAGGCGAAACAGACCCAGGCGGTGCAAAAGCGTGTACAAAATATCGGTACGTAGGGTGGCAACATCGATCACCGGCTCGACCGGGCGCCAGCGCTGCAAAGGGCCGATGACACTGATGAGGACGGCGATTTCCAGCAGGCCGACCAGCAGCCATTCAGTCGCGCCAAAAGCCAGGTCCAGATGAGCGCCAAAACCCAGAGCAAACACCACAGGCTGGATGCAGGCCTCGAACAACCATGCCTGCAAATAGGCAAATAATTCAATCAAGGGTTCCATATCAAACTGCTATCTTGGATGGGCCGCAATCCAGGCCAGGTAATCGGGGTGGCTGCGCAAGGTGGCAAAGCAAAAACCCCGCTCTTTGAGGCCGACGATCAGCGGCTCAAAGACCGCCGGCGCCCAGGCCTCTTTGCGCGACCAGATGCCCAAATGCGCCATAAGAATGTCGCCACTGCGGATGTTGCGCAGGGCTTTGGCCAGCAGCGCCTGGTTGCTGAATTTTTCACTCGGCAGTTCGTCGCCCAGAAAACCGGCAGCGGCCCAGCCCACATGCGCAAAACCGCAGGAGCGCGCAGCGGCCAGCAAGGCGGGCGAGGTTTTACCGCCTGGCGCACGAAACAAAGGCAAGGTGGGCTCTCCAGTGAGCGCGCTCAGGCGCGAGGCCGAGGCCTTCAGCTGCGCACAGTATTGCGCGGCGCTGTAATCCATTTTGCGGCCTGACTGGCTGCCTGCCGAGGGCTGCACTAAAAATTGCGCGCCGTCCGCGCCGCCTGTGAGGTCCGCACGCCAAACCACATGATCAAAGGTATGGGACGCAAAACTATGGCCCTCCTGGCCGCGCTCACGCCACCAAGGTGCCCAGTGCTCGCCCAGGCTGCCATCGCCGGTTTGGGTGCGCTCATGGGCCGCGAAAAATGTCACTTTTACTTGGTGTTTGCGCAAGGTATCAGCGATAAAAGGGGCTACTGCCATGTGGCCGGTATCCAGGGTCAGGTACACCGGTTTTTTGCAATCGCTTTGGCCCCAGGCAAGCCCAGCTAAAAGGGTTGCCAGAACCGCTATGGCGGTGCGGCGAAAGCCTGCAATCCGGCCCTTGGCACGGCTGCGCAATGCCGGCGCAATCAACGCGGTGCGTGGTCTAGCGTCCATACACCATGCGGCGATCGTCCCACCGCCACTTGCTGCACCACTTTGCGCGTGGTGGTGTCAATCACCGTGAGTTTTTTAATCCAGCGGGAGGTCACGTAGATGTAGCGCCCGTCCGCTGACAAATCCATGCAATCGGGCCCGCCCGGTGCGGTGTAGGTATCGACCACGGCCAAGGTCTGATAATCGATTTTGCTAATCGTATTGGCCACGCGGTTGCTGACCAAGACATGGCGTCTGTCTCCGACATTGCGAAAAGCATGGGCGGCGGCTCCGGTCTTGATGGTTTTGATCAGCTTGGGTGCCGCTTTGCTCAGCGCATACACCGCCACGCCATTGCCGCCAGTTATCCCGATCAACAGCGTTTTGTCGTCCGGCGTGCCAAACACGTCGGCGGGCAGTGAGCCGGTTTTCACGCGCCACTTGATGCTTTGGCTGGCCAGGTCGATCACCACCAATTCGTCGCTTTCCTGCATGGTGGCATAGGCCAGTGTGCTGCTGCTGTCGATCCATACATGGCTCGGTGTTTTGCCGGTCGAAATGCGTTTGGCCAGCGTCATATCACTGCCATTCCAGTGGTAAACGTCCACATGGTTGAGACGGTTGCCCACCGTGACCAACCATTTCATATCTGGAGAAAAACGCAGGTGGTAGGGGTCCGAAATACCATTCACGGTGCGCTGCACGACGGCGGTGCGGGGATCCAAAAATAGCAAAGAATCGCCCACCGCATTGGCCACGATGAGGGATTTTTCGTCCGGCGTCAGGTACAAATGGTGCGGCTCTTTGCCGGTAGGAATCTTTTGCGTCTGTTTCCAGGTGGAAGGGTCAATCACGCTGACAGTGGCATCCATTGAGTTGAGAACGAAGATCGGTGGGGGTTTATCACTTGCACTAGCCATCGCAGTGCAAAAAAACCAGGCCATAGGCAAAATACGGGTCCAACGGTTCAACGATTTCACAAAAGCCTTATTTATCTGTATTTTCCAAGTGTAACGGGCGGGGCAATTTACCCGCCACGGTTCGGGCCCTTCAGGCTGGTGCAAGCAGTGCCAGTTGCGCCGGCCAAAGCCAGCACCACTGCCCCGGCGCCAGATCCGGGGGCAGGGATAAACCGCCTATTTGCGATCGATGCAAAGCTTCCACCCGATTACCGACCGCCGCCAGCATGCGCTTGACCTGGTGGTATTTGCCCTCGGTCAGGGTGAGGCGAAGGTGCAAAGGGTCGGCCACCTCGCAAGCCGCGGCACGTACCGGTTTGGGGTCATCGTCCAACACCACACCGCTGAGTAAACGGGCCATCTGGCTGTCGTCCAAAGGGTGCTTGACCGTCACCTCATAGACCTTGGGTACATGGTGGCGCGGCGAACTCATACGGTGAATGAACTTGCCGTCGTCGGTGAGCAAGAGCATGCCGGTGGTGTCTTGGTCCAGCCGCCCTACCGCTTGCACGCCCTGGACCGCGGCTTTTTGGGGCCGCGTACGCAAGGGCGAGGGCAAGAGTGTGTAAACGCTCGGATAAGTCGATGGTTTTTGCGAGCATTCGGTACCCGCAGGTTTGTGCAAAAGAAGGTAAGCCTTGTCGCAATAGGGCCAGTCCACGCCCTGCACCCGAAAGCGCAGACCCTGCGCCTCGAAGTGGGCCGCTGCGTCGCTGCAATTGCGGGCGAGGCCACCTTCAGCGCTGTCGTACACCTGAACATAGCCCTGCTGGATCAGCCCGGCGCACACCCGTCGGGTGCCAAAACCCTGGCTGTATAAAACCTCGTGGAGTTGCATAGGGCAGTGTCACCCGGGCCTTCCGCAAAAAACGCACCCTGCGGTGCGTTAAGCGGAAAGGGCCGGCGGTCTATTTGTTTTTGATCTTACCGCGCGGTATCACGGAGGTGGTGATGGTGGCGCGCACCGGTTCGCCACCGCTAGGTGCTTTGGGGGGTGAGGTATCCTTCTTGGGCTTTTTGGCCTCTTTATTGGTTTTTTGTTGACCTTTGGCCATGGCGTGATCTCCTGTGCAAAGTTGATGGTGAAAGCCCTTTTCAGTGTAACCGCCCTATGTCCGACGCCGCCCGCCCCTTTATCACCATAGCCGAAGCCGAGGTGGACATCAGCGCCATTCGCGCCCAGGGGGCTGGCGGGCAAAACGTCAACAAAGTCTCCAGCGCCATCCATTTGCGCTTTGACATTCCGGCCTCTTCGCTGCCAGAGGATGTGAAAGAGCGCTTATTGGCACTGCACGACAAGCGCATTACGGCAGAAGGCGTGCTGATCATCAAGGCGCAAGGCCACCGCACCCAGGATATGAACCGGCTCGACGCCTATGCCCGCTTGCAAGATATGGTGCAAAGCGTGGCCCTGCCACCCAAGCCGCGCCGCGCCACGCGCCCGACGCGCGCCTCCAAAGAGCGGCGACTGCAAGACAAAAGCCAGCGCAGCGCCATCAAAGAATTACGCGGCAAGGCGCTGGATTAGGCGGGACCCCTGTTCTCAGGGCTAACCCTGTACTTGCGCCCGGCGGGGGCTACTTACAATGAGCCCTACATTGTCCAACGCCCCGCCTCCCCGACCGCCATGCCTAAAACCACAGAAGCCCCCAAGGACCTGCCCGAGCGCGTCATCAAAAAATACCCCAACCGGCGCTTGTACGACACCCATACTTCCAGCTACATCACGCTGGCCGAAATCAAACAACTGGTCATGGACCACAAAGTCTTTGCGGTGGTCGATGCCAAAACCGCCGAAGACCTGACGCGCAGCATCCTCTTGCAAATTATTTTGGAAGAAGAGGCTGGCGGCTCGCCCATGTTTACCGCGCCGGTGTTGGCCAATATCATCCGCTTTTATGGCCATTCCATGCAGGGATTTATGGGTGGCATCATGGAAAAAAATATGCAAACCCTGATGGAAATGCCCGTGCCTATCGTGCCCGGCGTCATGGGTAGCAATGTGTTCCAGCAAATGCAGGAACAAATGCAAAAGCAAACCGAGCAATTCCTGGGCACCTTCGGCATCAAGCGTTAAGCGCATGCCTTGTGCGCCCGGGCGGGCGCTACTCTATTTTTGTCAGCACACTTCATGACCGTTGAAACCATCGTCAGCCCCAGCGCAGCGCGCGCGCCCACCGTGGGCTTTGTCAGCCTGGGCTGCCCCAAAGCACTAACCGACTCCGAACTCATACTCACGCAACTGAGCGCCGAGGGCTACCAAACCTCCAAAACCTTTGCCGGTGCGGACCTGGTCATCGTCAACACCTGCGGCTTTATTGACGATGCGGTAAAGGAAAGCCTGGACACCATTGGCGAAGCCCTGGCCGACAACGGACGCGTCATCGTCACTGGTTGCCTGGGCGCGCGCGCCGACGGCGACGGTAATAATTTGGTCCGTCAGATGCACCCCAAAGTGCTGGCCGTTACCGGGCCGCATGCCACCCAAGAAGTCATGGATGCAGTGCACCTGAACCTGCCCAAGCCGCACGACCCTTTTGTCGATCTGGTGCCGCAAGGCTTTGGTATTGCCGGTATCAAACTCACGCCGCGCCACTATGCGTATTTGAAAATCAGCGAAGGCTGTAACCATCGCTGCACTTTTTGCATCATCCCGTCCATGCGCGGCGACTTGGTTTC
>JAEMRG010000044.1:0-2423 GCA_016463455.1 Rhodoferax sp. | reverse complement strand
TTCCCGGGCGAGACCGAAGCCGAGTTTGAACACCTGCTGGAGTTTGTACGCGAAGCCCAAATCGACCGCGCCGGTTGCTTTGCCTACAGCGCAGTCCGCGGCGCCAGCGCCAATGACTTGCCGGGCATGCTGCCCCTGGAACTGCGCCAGGAGCGCCGCTCGCGCTTTATGGCAGTGGCTGAAGCCGTATCAGCCGAGCGCCTGCACCGGCGCATCGGCGCGACCATGCAAGTGCTAGTGGATTCGGCCCCCGGTCTAGGCAAAAAGGGCGGCATTGGCCGCAGCTATGCCGACGCCCCGGAAATCGACGGGGTGGTGCGCCTGCTACCACCGGAAAAAATCAGCAAAACCCTCAAAGTGGGTGAATTCACCCGCGCCCGCATTGTGGGCACGCAGGGGCATGATTTGGTGGCTTTGCCGGTTTAGGCGCTGCCTGCAAGACCCTCCGTCAGGGCTTAGGAAACCATGTTGGCACACGTTGACACGTTTTGCATCGGCGTATAAACTCGTATCAACATTGCAAAAAGGTGTCCGAATGAGCGCAACAGTATCAGTGGATCAGACAGTGCAAGAGTGGGGCAATGGCCTGGCCGTGCGCATCACCGCCCCGGTGGCCAAGGCAGCACGCTTTAGCCGTGGGCTGCCGATCAAGGTGGAGGTGGTTGATGGCGGCGTGTTCTTACGCACGGTAGGCAAGCCCAAGCTGACGCTGGCCCAAAAGCTCAAGGCATTTGACCCCGCCCTTCACGGGGGCGAAGCCATGGCAACTGGCCGCGTTGGCGCTGAAGTGTTCTGATGGCCACCCTAGGCAAGCTTTGGGTGCCGGATCGCCGCGACATGATCTGGATTAACTTCAATCCGCAGGTCGGTAAAGAAATGAAGGACGAGCATCCGATGTTGGTCTTGTCACCCAGAGCCTTTAACGAGCGCACCAACCTGGTAATTGGCTTGCCGATGACTCATGCGACCAGCAATGAAAACAACCCATTTGCCCTGCGTTTCACCTCACCCAAAGGCGAAGTCTGCTACGTGTTGGCGCACCAGCCAAAATCATTTTCCTGGCGCGACCGTGGTGCACGGCCCCACGCATGGAAGCAGTTACCGCCTGCGGTATTTGAGTCCGCATGCGAAGAGCTGAACGGGATTATTTCGATATGCGTCTGAGCGCCAACGCTCGTCTCATGAGTGTCGCCGCCCGTTTAGCTGAGAGCTAAGCAACTGCCACGCCCTTAACCAAAATCGGCCGCCTGCGCCATGGCCCCCATACGCCCGGATATGGCTTGGAACTGCGCCACCGTCTGCGAAATAATGTCCTGCACACTGCTGACCTGGTGTATCAGACCGGCAGACTGACCGGCCAGCGCCGGGGCGGCGTTCATGTCGCCGCCGAAATACACTTTTTGAATACCTGAGAAGCTTTCCGGCCCCATGAGGCCCGCTTCGTGAATCACCTGGGTGAAATCGGTCTTGAGGGCACGGATGCACGGACTGGCCTTGGTATTGAGCATCCAGGTGCCGGTCGTAGCGGCGCCCACAATCGCCTCTTTGTAATGGGCATGCACCGGGCTCTCCAGGCTGGCGACAAAGCGGGTGCCCATCTGGATACCCTCGGCGCCCAGCGCAAAAGCCGCCGCCATGCCCCGGCCATCGACGATACCGCCTGCGGCAATCAGGGGCACATTCACTTTTTCGCGTATCGCCTGCAAGAGCACCAGGGTGCTGACCTCCTCGGGGTTTTTAAAGCCACCGCCCTCGCCGCCTTCCACCACCAGGCCATCAACGCCGGCTTCCACGCATTTAATTGCCATCTCCACGGTGGGCACGGCGTGGTAGACCACGATGCCCGCTGCTTTGAGCGGCGCAATGAACTTGGCCGGGCTACCCGCCGACGTGGTGACAAAGCGGATACCGACCTCGCACACAAAGCGCAGCATGGCCTCGTCTTTCAGGAAACGTATGGGCAGGTTCACACCAAACGGCAGGCCGCTATCGACCATGGCGCGGATCTCGCGCTGGCAGTTTTCGGTTTCACCCGACGAAGTTTCGATAATGCCCAAACCACCGGCGCGAGACACGGCGCTGGCCAAGGGGCTGCGGGCAATCCAGCCCATAGGGGCTTGGACAATGGGATAACGGGCGCCGGTATGGGCTAGGACACGGTTCATGCAATTGCCTTTTTTCTTTGGGACACAGCGCCCCGCGCGTTGAGGATAAACCAGTGAAGGCCCGGCCCTGGCGCCTAGATGACAGGCTTGCAGGCACGCGTTTGCGCGCTGCGCCATACGCGCTCTGGCCGCCCTAGGCGCTGATTGGGCGCCGTGCTTTGCAAGGCAGCGACAATAGGGGCCTATGACGGACCATTACAGCGCCCTGGGCCTGCGCGGCAGCGCCAGCATCGCCGACATCAAAAAGGCGTTTCGCCA
>JAEMRG010000291.1 GCA_016463455.1 Rhodoferax sp. | reverse complement strand
GCGAAATCATCCAAGAATTCCGCACTACCGCCGATGTTGCTGCCCAGTACCAGGCGGGGTCGGTGATTGCTGTGAATGGTCTTTTCACTGTTGGCCAAAAGGTTGACGTGCAAGGCACCAGTATCGGCAAGGGATTCGCAGGCACCATCAAGCGCCACAACATGAAGTCGCAGCGTGCGTCGCACGGCAATAGCCGTTCGCACAATGTGCCTGGCTCTATCGGTATGGCGCAAGACCCGGGACGTGTGTTTCCCGGCAAACGCATGACTGGCCACATGGGCGACGAGACCGTGACCACCCAGAATCTGGATGTGATCCGCGTGGACGAAGCCCGCCAATTGCTCATGATCAAAGGTGCTATTCCCGGTTCGGCCGGTGGATTTGTCACCGTGCGCCCGGCTGTGAAAGCCCAGGGCGCAGCGAAGAAAGGGGCGAACTGATGCAGCTCGAACTCCTCAACGAACAAGGTCAACCGACCGCTAAGTACGACGCGCCAGAAACCGTTTTTGGCCGCGCCTACAACGAAGACCTGGTGCATCAGGTCGTCGTCGCCTTCCAGGCCAATGCGCGTCAAGGTACCCGTGCCCAGAAAGACCGCCAACAGGTCAAGCACTCGACCAAGAAGCCATTCAAGCAAAAGGGAACGGGCCGCGCGCGCGCTGGTATGACGTCTTCGCCCCTGTGGCGTGGAGGCGGCCGCATATTCCCCAATATGCCGGACGAGAACTTCAGCCACAAAATCAACAAAAAGATGTACCGCGCCGGTATGGCCGCTATTCTTTCGCAACTGGCCCGTGAAGGTCGCTTGGCGGTGGTGGATTCACTGACGGTAGATTCGCCCAAAACCAAGCCGCTAGCGGCGCGTTTTAAAGCGATGAATCTGCAATCGGTGCTGGTGATTGCTGATCAGGTGGACGAGAACCTGTACTTGGCATCGCGCAACTTGGTCAACATTCTGGTGGTAGAGCCCCGCTACGCCGATCCGGTGTCGCTGGTGCATTACCGCAAGGTGTTGGTGACCCGGGCCGCCATGGACCAACTCAAGGAGATGTTCGCATGAGCCACGGTTCACATCCCACCAAATTTGATGAAGGCCGCTTGATGCAGGTTCTTATCGCTCCTATCGTGTCTGAAAAAGCCACCATGGTTGCCGAAAAGAACAACGTCGCCACCTTCAAAGTGCTGCAAGACTCGACCAAATACGAAATCAAGGCCGCAGTGGAATTGATGTTCAAAGTCGAAGTCCAAGGCGTTACCGTAGTGAACACCAAGGGCAAGTCCAAGCGTTTTGGCAAATCCATGGGCCGCCGTGACAACGTGCGCAAGGCCTATGTGATGCTCAAGCCCGGACAAGAGCTCAACCTGGGCGGGGAGGCTGCGTAATCATGGCTGTCATTAAGATGAAACCCACCTCACCAGGCCGTCGTGGCGTGGTGAAGATCTCGCGCGATCACCTGCACAAGGGCGCGCCCCATGCGCCACTGCTGGAGCCGCAATTCCAGCATGCCGGTCGCAATAACAATGGCCACATCACTGTGCGCCACAAGGGCGGCGGGCATAAGCACCACTACCGTGTGGTGGACTTTCGCCGCATCAAGGATGGCATTCCCGGTAAGGTCGAGCGCATTGAGTACGACCCCAACCGTTCTGCCCATCTGGCACTGATTTGCTATGCCGATGGCGAGCGCACTTACATCATCGCCCCGCGCGGTTTGGAAGTGGGCAGCACCATCATGAGCGGCGCCGAAGCGCCTATTCGTGTTGGCAATACCCTGCCGGTGCGCAACATCCCGGTGGGCTCCATCATCCACTGCGTGGAGTTGCAAGTTGGACGTGGAGCGCAAATCATCCGCTCGGCGGGCACCTCAGCCACCTTGCTGGCACGCGAAGGCACTTACGCCCAAGTGCGGCTGCGCTCGGGTGAAGTGCGCAAGATCCACATTGACTGCCGCGCCACCATCGGCCAGGTCGCCAATGAAGAACACAGCCTGCGCCGTCTCGGCAAGGCGGGTGTCAAGCGCTGGATGGGCATCCGCCCGACCGTGCGCGGCACCGTGATGAACCCGATCGACCACCCGCACGGCGGCGGCGAGGGCAAGACCGGCGAAGGCCGTCACCCTGTCGATCCATGGGGCAATCTGACCAAGGGTTACCGTACCCGCGCCAACAAGCGTACGCAGGTCATGATCGTCTCGCGTCGCAAGAAATAAGGGGTAGGTAAATGACTCGTTCTCTCAAAAAAGGTCCTTTTGTGGACCACCACCTGGTCGCTAAGACGGAAAAAGCCGTGGCCACCAAGGATAAAAAGCCTATCAAGACCTGGTCGCGCCGCTCCATGATCCTGCCCGATTTCATCGGGCTGACCATCGCCGTGCACAACGGCAAGCAGCACGTGCCTGTGTATATCACTGACCAAATGGTCGGCCACAAGTTGGGCGAGTTCGCACTCACCCGTACTTTCAAGGGCCACCCTGCGGACAAAAAAGTCCAGAAGAAATAGGAGGCGACCATGGAAACTCGTGCAACCCTTCGTGGCGTGCGTTTGTCAGTGGACAAAGGCCGTCTGGTCGCGGACCTGATCCGTGGCAAAAAAGTGGACCAGGCGCTCAACATCCTGACCTTTACGCAGAAAAAAGCGGCCGGCATCATTAAAAAAGTGCTGGAGTCCGCCATTGCCAACGCAGAACATAACGACGGTGCAGATATCGACGAACTGAAGGTGAAAACCATTTACGTCGAGCAAGGTGCATCGCTGCGTCGCTTTACCGCCCGCGCCAAAGGTCGCGGCAACCAAATCCGCAAGCCCACGTGCCATGTGTACGTGACGGTCGGTAACTGATAAAGGCCTGGAA
>JAEMRG010000043.1 GCA_016463455.1 Rhodoferax sp. | reverse complement strand
CCGACGGCGTGCTAGAAATCCTGCCCGACGGTTTTGGCTTTTTGCGCAGCCCCGATACCAGCTACACCGCCAGCACCGACGATATCTACATCAGTCCCAGCCAGGTGCGACGCTTTAACCTGCACACCGGCGACATGATCGAAGGCGAAGTGCGCACGCCCAAAGACGGCGAGCGTTACTTTGCCCTGAACAAGTTGGACAAAGTCAACGGTGGCTCGCCCGAGAGCAACAAGCACAAAGTCATGTTCGAGAACTTGACGCCGCTGTTCCCTAAAGTGCAAATGCGCCTGGAGCAGGACAACAAAAGCGAAGAGAACATTACCGGACGCATCATCGACATCATCGCCCCCATCGGCAAAGGCCAGCGCGCCTTGCTGGTGGCGCCGCCCAAAAGCGGTAAGACGGTGATGATGCAGCACATTGCCCATGCGATTTCGGCCAACTACCCCGACAGCCACATGATGGTGTTGCTGGTCGATGAGCGCCCTGAAGAGGTGACCGAGATGCAGCGCACCGTGCGCGGCGAAGTGATTGCCTCCACCTTTGATGAACCTGCTTCGCGCCATGTGCATGTGGCCGAAATGGTGATCGAACGCGCCAAGCGCCTGGTGGAATTGAAAAAAGACGTGGTAATTTTGCTGGACTCAATCACCCGTCTGGCACGCGCCTACAACAATGTGGTGCCCTCCAGTGGCAAGGTGCTCACCGGCGGTGTCGATTCCAATGCCTTGCAGCGGCCCAAGCGATTTTTAGGCGCCGCGCGCAATGTGGAAGAAGGCGGTTCGCTGACCATCATCGCCACTGCCTTGGTCGATACCGGCAGCCGCATGGACGAGGTGATTTTTGAAGAGTTCAAGGGCACGGGTAATTCCGAGATTCATCTGGACCGCCGCCTCTATGAAAAACGCGTGTTCCCCTCCATCCAGCTCAACCGCAGCGGCACGCGCCGCGAAGAATTGCTGCTGGCCCCAGAAATTTTGCAAAAGACCCGCATCCTGCGCCAGTTTTTGTACAACATGGACGAGATCGAGTCCATGGAAATGGTGCTCAAGCAAATGCGCGCCACCAAGACCAATAGCGAATTCTTTGAATTGATGCGCCGCGGCGGCTAAGCCGGGTCGCTGTGCTGGTCCAGCAGGGCCTGCAAATTGCCGCGTATCTGCGCCTCAATTTGCGCCTGAAAACTGCCCAGTAAAAAGCCCAGTTGCGCGCGCAGTTCAAAACTGTCCGCACGCACTAGCAAGCTGCCTTTGGCACCGCTGCGGCTGAACAGAATTTCATCTTCCAAGAGCCCCGGTCTGCACTCGCAGGCCATGCCCCAATCGGCCTGCGCCTGCGCGATCCAATCCTGCGCGATCTGTCGGGCCTTGGGCAGGCCCAGCGCATGGGCTTGGCTAATTAACAATTCGGGCATAAGTCGGCGCAACGCCAGTGGTACTTAGTGCGGCATAGCGGAGTGGATGTGCGGGACGTGCTCATCGCCCTATTTTATGAGCCACGCGTGTAGCGCTTGCCTGGCGGCATACTCCCATTCGATGGCCGCAAGGGCGACAGCGAGCCCGCACTGTCAAGCCGATAATCTCGGTTTACCAAGCTCAACCGAGGCGCCAAGCGCCGCCAGACTGTAAGCCCAGCGCCCAACCCTGCCATGTCCCCCACACCCCAAGCAACTGATGCCCACCCCCATACCGTGATTGTGGTGGGCGCTGGCTTTGCCGGCGTAGGCGCAGCGATTGGCTTGCGCAAAGCCGGCATCGATTTTTTGATACTGGAAAAAGCGTCCGAGCCCGGTGGCGTATGGCGCGATAACACCTACCCGGACTGCGCCTGCGACATTCCCTCCAGCTTTTACTCCTACTCCTTTGCCCCCAATCCGCGCTGGAGCCGCATGTTTGCCCGGCAGGAGGAAATCAAGGCTTACTGCGGCAGTACGGTATCTAGCTTCGGCCTCTTAGCCCACCTGCGTTTGAACTGCGAAATGCACAAGGCCCGTTGGAATGAAGCCGAAAAACTTTGGCATTTGGACACTTCGCTGGGCCTGCTGCGCGCGCGCTTTGTGGTGATGGCTTGCGGGCCTATGCATGTGCCGGTGACGCCGGATATTGCGGGCCTGGACAGCTTTGCCGGGACACACTTTCACTCGGCGCGCTGGCGGCATGACCTGGACTTGGCGGGCAAGCGCGTAGCCGTAGTGGGTTCCGGGGCGTCCGCGATTCAGTTCCTGCCCGCGATTGCACCCAAGGCGGCGCAGCTGACGCTGTTTCAACGCACCGCGCCCTGGGTGCTGGCCAAAATGGATTTGCCTATTTCAGACACATGGCAAGCCCGGTTCGCGCGCTTTCCCTGGCTGCAAAGCCTGCTGCGGCGCGCTTTGTACCTGCAGTTTGAACTGCTCAATTACAGCCTGAAATTCCCCCGCGCCATTGCCCGCTTGCAAGTGGCCGGTTTGAAAAACATTGCACGCGGCATCAAAGACCCGGTCTTGCGGCAGAAGGTGACACCCAATTTCTCGCTGGGTTGCAAACGCATTTTGCAATCCAACACTTGGTATAAAACCCTGGCGCAGCCCCAGGTGCAGGTTTTTTCGGGCATCGCCCGCATCGAAGGCAACAGCCTGGTGTCCACCAGTGGCGAACGGTGCGAGGCCGACGTCATCATCTGGGGCACCGGCTTCGAAGTCGCAGAGCCACCGGTGGCACAGGCGATTTTTGGCCAATCGGGACAGGCGCTCTCCACCCATTGGAAGGGCTCTGCCAGTGCCTATCTGGGCACCATGCTGGAGGACTGTCCGAATCTGTTCATGATGTGCGGCCCCAATTTGTATGCTTTTTCTTCGGCCTTCGTGATGATCGAGGCGCAGGTGAAGTTCATTCTGGCGGCCATACACAGCACTGGAGCCAAGCAAAGCGCCAGCATCACCGTGGCGCCCGGCGCGCATCAGGCCTACAACCAGGCGATACAACTTGCACTCAAGAAAACCGTCTGGAACAGTGGCTGCAGCAGCTACTTTATCGACCGCAACGGCAATAACAGCACCAACTGGCCTTGGACCACTTGGTATATGCGCTGGCGCTTGGCGCGTCTGCGGCCCGGCGACTTCACTTCCGGATAAGTGCTTGCCTGGCTCTTAAGATTTGCTGGATTTTTTCTGCAAGAAGCTGGCGATGCGCGCATGCACATCGGGGCCAACCCCTTCGTGGCGATACACCTCCTGCGCCAGGCCGGCACCTAGAGGCAGGCCGTCGGTTTGCACAAGCAATTTTTTGTTAGCCCGATGGCTGAACCAGCTATTGGCCAACACTTGCTGCGCGTAAGCATCCACCGCATCAAAAAATTCCTCGTCGGAAAAACACTGGTTGACCAAGCCCAAGCGCAGTGCCTCCTGCGCGCCCACGGTGCGGCAGCTCAGCATCATTTCCATCGCATGGCTTTGGCCGACGCGGCGCGGCAGGCGCTGGCTCATGCCCCACAAAGGCGTCAAAGCCCATTTGGCATGGGTGTCCGCAAATTTGGCATTGGCGCTGGCCACAATCACATCGCCCGCCAGAGCCAGCTCCAAGCCACCGGTATAACAATGCCCGTGCACCGCGCAAATCACCGGCTGGGGCAAGTTCGCCAGGCGCTCTATCACCTGCGATTGAAAATGCGCGCGCGGCAACTGCTCGCCCTTGGCCAGATCGCCCAGATCATGCCCGGCAGAAAAGCAGCTTCCCGCGCCGCGCAAAAGCACCAGGCCTACCGTGTCAGTCTGGCGCTCCAGATCGGCCAGATGGGCATCCAAGGCTTCAAACACCTCGACGTTCAAGCTGTTGAGCTTGTCAGGGCGGTTGATCGTGAGAACGGCCAGGCCTTGGTTATCGCTGCGTAGCACCGTCGTAGTCATAGCGTGAATTTCCTTGTAGCGCACATAGCGCCGAAATCAAAACAATAGGCCAGAGCAAGTATGCAAGCTCAATGGCCATAAGCACGTTGGACTCAAGCGCGAGGAGCCATCCTAGCGCGCAAATATCCAGGGGCGCGGCGCGGCGACCGCAATCGCCAGTTAAACTTAGTGCTACATTTCAAACTGGCCAGAAATTTACAGGGCAAACCATGCACACATCCACACTGCGCGCCGCTGGAGGTTCCATCGCGGTGACCATTCCACAGTCCTTGGCCAAGACCACTGGCCTACAAGCCGGAGACAAAGTTTCTTTTGAGGCAGACGCCGGGCGCTTGATCATTTCGCCAGTCCATCGGCGCAATTACAGCTTGCAAGAACTGCTGGCCATGCAAGGCGACGAGCCATTGGTGATCGACCAAGATTGGGATCATATGCCCGCCGTTGGCCAGGAAGTTTCTCTTTGAGCCGCAAAGTTTGGCAGCGCGGCGACATCGTAGTCGCCACTTTCGACCCCACTTTGGGCCGGGAGCAACAAGGCCGTCGGCCCAGCATAGTGGTGACGCATGCCGACCTGAACCGGCTGGGCATGATTGGCGTTTGCCCCATTACGCAGGGCGGCGTGGGTGCACGCAACGCAGGTCTGTCGGTCAGTTTGATGGGTACCGGCACCCAAACCCAAGGCGTGGTCTTGGTTCACCAATTTAGGATGATTGACCCCTCGCAACGCGGTTTGACCCTCATTGAGCAAGCGCCGGACGACTTGGTGGAAGAAGTGCGGGCCCGAGTCGCTGCCCTGCTGGACTAGGGCGGTGAAGTGGGTACGGGGGAATGAGTCCCGTGTAGGTGTGTGTTTAAAGGACGGGTATATGTTGCCTTTGACTTGGATCCTCGGCCAAAGGGGGACCCGACCAAGCATCACCAGGCATGCATCGACAAGAACAAATGTTTGATGATCAAGTCGTCGTCTGCGTGAAAGCGCTCAGCTTCGTCGATCAGGTCTTTTAGCGCCCGCTCGTACGTTGCACAGCCCACAAGGGTCACCATCGGGCGGCCTTGAGCCTGTCGAGGCTTCATCACGTGGGCGGGTGACCATTGATTCATGCGGTTATTCTCTGGGCATGGCAATACCCGACTATCAATCCTGCATGCTTCCCTTTCTTACCCTGCTGGGCGACGGTAAAGAGCATTCCCTTCGTGACGCCGAAGAACACCTGGCGAAATTCTTCACGCTGTCTGACGCTGACCGTGCTGAACTGTTACCCAGTGGGCAGCAAGGTATTTTCAGGAATCGGGTTGGCTGGGCAAGGACTTATCTCAAGAAGGCTGGACTGGTCGAGGCTCCCCGACGCGGCATCTTTAGGATCACCAGCAAAGGGCTGACAGTGCTTGGCAGCAAGCCCGTACGGATAGACAGCAAGTTCTTGGAGCAGTTTCCAGAGTTTGTTGAATTTCGGGATGCGTCGAAATCGGGTTTGGATTCCAACGCAGATGCCAAGTCCACTGAAATTAACGCAGTGGCGGTGGCGGGGGCAACCCCTGAGGAGGCAATTGAACTTGCATACCAAGGTTTGCGGGGGCAGCTCGCGCAGGAACTGCTCTCAGTTGTATTAAGTTGCTCCCCAGCTTTCTTTGAACAGTTGGTTGTCGATCTGCTTGTCAAGATGGGATATGGTGGATCAAGACGCGATGCTGGAGAGCGCATAGGGCAGTCAGGCGACGGTGGTATCGACGGAATCATCAAGGAGGACCGCCTCGGATTGGATGCGATATATTTGCAGGCGAAGCGCTGGCAAGGCTCAGTCGGACGACCGGAAATTCAAAAGTTTGTTGGGGCACTGCAAGGCCAACGGGCAAAGAAGGGCGTTTTCATCACTACTTCCGCCTACACATCCGAAGCCATGGACTACGCTTCCCGAATTGATACCAAGGTCGTACTCATTGACGGAAAGACACTCTCGACGCTGATGATTGACTTTGACGTCGGCGTTTCAGCTGCTTCGACTTATGTGGTTAAGAAGATCGACTCGGACTACTTCGAGGAAGGTTGACGGCGACAGCCACTGTGCAGCGTCCAGCAGCGCACTAGCAAGGCACCACGAGGCTGTCGCGTGGCGTTGGCCAGCAGCGCGGCCAAGTGTCGCCGCTAGTCGCTTCGCTTGGCGGCAACGGCACATTACCGCTTGACCCGGTTCGACGCTCTGTAGACTCAGCCCGTGGGCACGGCGGAGTACCGCTAGGCCCACGGACCATCCCCATATTTGCCCGCAGTTGGGACAATGGAAGATTCTGGAGCCACAAAGAAGAAAGGACTCAGAGCATTTCTACCCTGAGTCCTTGATTCATTTGGTCGGTGTGAAAGGATTCGAACCTTCGACCCCTTGCACCCCATGCAAGTGCGCTACCAGGCTGCGCCACACACCGAACGAGCCAACGATTATAGCCCGCGCACGTGTTGCCAGCCTTTAGGCGGCAACGAGTAGTTCACGAATTTCCAGCAGTTCGGATCGCACTTGCTGCCAATGCGCATGCGCTACACCAGGCGCTTGCGCGAAAGCTGGCGCGTCATCCAAACCGCCCTCTTCCAAGCCTGCCGCAGCACCCTCCATCCGTCCATCGATCTGGCGTTTTTTCTCACGCTCGGACTCTTGGATTTCCTGCATCTTGTTGCGCGCGCCGCTGATGGTGAAGCCCTGCTCGTACAACAAGTCGCGGATTTTGCGGATCATCAGCACTTCATGGTGCTGGTAATAGCGCCGGTTGCCGCGGCGCTTCATGGGCCGCAACTGCGTAAATTCTTGCTCCCAGTAGCGCAGCACATGGGGTTTGACGCCGCACAAATCCCCCACCTCACCAATGGTGAAGTACCGCTTTGCGGGAATGGATGGAAGTGTGTTTTCCATGAAAATCAATGCGCTATTGGGAAAAGTGAAGAGATTACTCTAAGTTGGGCCGCAAGGCAATCGGGGCAAATGCAGGGGTGCCGCTGGTGTGGCACCGGTACCAGCACTAGCAACTTAGCTTTTCTGCAATTCGGCCTGAATCTGGTCCTTGAGCTTGTGGCTGGCGTGGAAGGTCACCACGCGGCGCGCCTCGATGGCGATAGCTTCGCCGGTACGCGGGTTGCGGCCCGGGCGGGGCGCTTTGGTGCGGATCTGAAAGTTGCCAAAGCCTGAAATTTTGACGTCCGTGCCGTCCACCAGTTGGGCCGAAACCAGATCAAAAAATGCGTCCACCATGTCTTTGGACTCGCGCTTATTCAAACCCAATTGGTCGAACAACATGTCGGCCAGATGGGCCTTGGTCACTGCCGCTGTTTCCAGGCTGTCAACAGAAATTTGCATAGGAGGTATCCGGGTCTGGCGCGTTCAGGTCTGAAAAATAAAGAGCGGCCTTAAGCACGCTGGCGGGCGCCCAAGCGAGATACCAATTGGGCCACTACCGCCGCAACAGTAGTTTCAATTTGCTCTTCCGTCAAGGTCGCTTGGGTACTGCCCAGCGTCAGGCGCAGGGCCACACTGTGCTCGGCCGCGCCCTGCCCTGCAGAATCGGCAGGCGGGCGGTAGATATCAAACACCCGCGCGTCTTGCAACAAGCCCTGGGTGGGTGCAGCGTGAATCGCAGCCATGATGGCCTCGTGGTGCACGCTATCTTCGACCATGATGGCCAGGTCGCGTTGCACCGAAGGAAAGCGCGCTACCGGCGCGAACACCGGCATGGCTTTTTGCAGCAAGGCCTCTAGCTCCAACTCAAACACCTGAGGCGCTTGCGTTAAGCCATAAGCCTGCACCCAGCGCGGATGCAACTCGCCCACATGGCCCACTACTTTGCCGCCGAGCAGCACTTGCGCGCAGCGCCCGGGATGCATGGCCGGGTGCGCTGCCGCGCTAAATTGGGGTGTGCTTGGCGCAAACATGGCCTCTACATCGCCTTTGGCGTCAAAGAAATCCACTGCGCTGTCTTTGCGGCCCCACTGCAAGGCATCGGCATCGCCCCAGGCCAGGGCAGCCACGCGCATGGGTTGGTGAAAACCGGCCACCGTGGATTCGCCATCCTGCACGGCACCATCACGAAAAAACACCCGCCCGATTTCAAATACCCGCACCCGCGAGGCCTTGCGGTCCTGGTTGAACTTGAGCACCTGTACCAAAGAACCGATCAAGGACGAACGCATCACATTCATCTGGCTAGCAATCGGGTTGAGCAGGCGGACCGGGTCCGCATTGCCGGCCAGCTCATGCTCCCAGCGCTCCTCGACAAAGCTGAAATTAATGGTTTCCTGGTAAGCCAAGGCAGCCAATTGCCGGCGCACGGCGAAAGGGTTGCGCCGGCTTTCCGATCCGACCTTGGCAAATACCGGCGCGCGCGGCGGCGTATTGGGCAAATGATCAAAGCCGATCATGCGCACCACTTCTTCGATCAGGTCTTCTTCGATGTGGATGTCGAAACGGAAGGACGGCACGTTCACGCGCAAGACCCCAGGGCTTTCGCTAAAAGTCAAACCTAAGCGGCGCAAGGCGCCGGCGCAATCAGCCTGCGTCAAAGGCATGCCAATGACTTTGGCCGCGCGTGCCACGCGCAACTCCACGGTTTTAGGTTCTGGCAGAGCTACGGTCTGGTCGTCCACCGGGCCGCAGCACGTTTCGGGCGTGCCACAAATCTCCAAGATCAGCTGCGTGATGCGCTCGATGTGCTGCACGGTCAAAGCCGGGTCCACCCCGCGTTCAAAGCGGTGGCCTGCGTCGGTAGAAAAATTAAAGCGGCGCGAGCGCCCGGCTACGGCTTGCGGCCACCAGAAAGCCGCTTCCACATAGACGCTTTCGGTGGTATCGGATACGGCACTGGCGGCGCCGCCCATGATGCCGGCGAGCGACTCTAGCTGCGCATCATCGGCAATCACCCCCACGGCAGCGTCCACTTCGGCGGTATTGCCATTGAGCAAGGCTAGCTTTTCACCTGGCTGCCCCCAACGCACCGTTAAGCCACCAGCGATTTTGTCCAGGTCAAAGATGTGCGTGGGCTGGCCGGACTCGAACATCACATAGTTGGAGATGTCAACCAAAGCGCTGACGCTGCGCTGGCCGCAGCGGGCCAGGCGCTCGACCATCCAGGCCGGGGTTTTGGCCTGGGTGTTGAGCTTGCGCACCACGCGGCCGGAAAAGCGGCCGCACAAATCGGGGGCTAGCACTTTGACGGGAAGTACTTGCGCATGGGTAGGGGCGACAGGCGCCACATCCAAAGGCAACAAAGGCGCCCCCGTCAGTGCCGCGACTTCACGCGCTACGCCATACACGCTCAGGCAATGCGCCAGGTTGGGCGTGAGCTTGAGGGTGAACAAGGTGTCGTCCAAATTGAGGCACTGGCGGATGTCCTGGCCCAGTACCGCATCCGGATTCAATTCCAATAAACCGCTGTGGTCATCGTCCAATTGCAATTCTTTGGCCGAGCACAACATGCCCTGACTTTCCACGCCGCGCAGTTGGCCCAGCTTGATCAAAAAAGGTTTGCCATCTTCACCCGGCGGCAATTGGGCGCCGACCATGGCGCACGGCACTTTGATGCCGACACGCGCATTGGGCGCACCACAGACGATGCTCAGCAAAGCGCCAACGCCTACATTGACCTGGCAAACGCGTAAGCGATCCGCATTGGGGTGCTGTGCCGCTTCGACAATTTCACCCACAACCACCTGGCTGAAGGGGGGTGCCACCGGCCGCAGTTCTTCGACTTCCAAACCGGCCATGGTCAGCGTATGCGCCAAGGCTTGGGTGGACAGGGGTGGGTTGCAAAAGCTGCGCAACCAGGATTCAGGAAATTGCATAGGAGTTCAGTGAACTAAGTACGTCGGAGCAATCGCACGAGCCCTAGCGGCTCAGGCAAATTGGGACAAAAAGCGCACATCACCCTCAAAGAATATGCGCAAATCATTCACGCCGTAGCGCAGCATCGCCAGGCGATCGATGCCCGAGCCGAAGGCAAAACCGATATAGCGCTCCGGGTCCAGGCCCATATTGCGTATCACCTGGGGGTGTACCTGGCCTGAACCTGACACCTCCAGCCACTTGCCTTGCAATGGGCCCGATTCAAACATGATGTCAATCTCGGCACTGGGCTCAGTGAAAGGAAAGTAGCTCGGCCGAAAACGCAGTTGCAATGCGTCGGTTTCGAAAAAGCTAGTGATAAAGCTCAAATAAACAGACTTCAAATCTTTGAAGCTGATGTCTTCGCCCACCCACAGGCCTTCAACTTGGTGGAACATCGGTGAATGCGTGGCATCGCTGTCCACGCGGAAGGTACGGCCCGGCGCGATCACGCGAATCTCAGGCATATCGCCGGAAAACAGGCGCCCGGCAGCGACATCGAAATCACCCCCATGCTTGCGCACATGCGCTTGCGCATAGCGGATTTGCATCGGACTGGTATGCGGACGCAGGTTGTAATAGACGCCGTCGGCGCCTTTGGTATCGATATAAAACGTATCCTGCATAGAGCGCGCAGGATGGTTGGGCGGATTGTTCAGGGAAGTGAAGCTGAACCAGTCGCTCTCGATTTCGGGGCCG
This sequence comes from Rhodoferax sp., assembly GCA_016463455.1. GTDB lineage: Bacteria > Pseudomonadota > Gammaproteobacteria > Burkholderiales > Burkholderiaceae_C > Allorhodoferax. Next base: position 808 of record JAEMRG010000043.1, on the reverse strand, counting down.
TCGGCCACATCAAAACCCATAGACGCAAAGATGTGCTCGATACGCTCCTGCGCCAGTGATACCGGATGCAGGCTGCCCTGTCCGCGCACACGCCCTGGCAGGCTGACGTCCAAGGCTTGGGCTTGCAACTGTTTTTGCAACTGGGCTTCGGCCAGCGCCTGACGACGGTCTTGCAGCGCCGCTTCAATATCCTGCTTGGCAACATTAATCGACGCACCCAGGGTTTTTTTCTCGTCGAAGCTGAGCGCCGCCATGCCCTTCATCAACTCGGTGATGCGGCCCGATTTACCCAGAAATTGGGCTTTGGCATTTTCCAGGTCGGCGCTCGCCGAGGCGGCTGCAAACGCAGTACGGGCGGAGGCAACAATGCTTTCGAGTTCGTTCATGGCAATGGTGGCGGTTATTCAATGAAAAACGGGCTAGTGCTTGGTTTAAGCGCTAGCCCGATTTTGCGGGCGGGGTCGGCGATGGCCCGCACGGGGCCGCGCCGCTTGAACCCTTAAGCAGCGGCGAGCTTGGCCTTGACCTGCTCCACGATGCCGGCAAAAGCTGCCATGTCGTGCACTGCGATGTCCGACAGCACTTTGCGGTCGATCTCGATCTGCGCTTTTTTCAGACCGTTGGCAAACTGGCTGTAGGTCATGCCACATTGACGCGCTGCCGCGTTGATACGGGCAATCCACAACTGGCGGAACACACGCTTTTTGGTACGGCGGTCACGGTAGGCATATTGCCCGGCCTTCATCACCGCTTCTTTAGCGACGCGAAAGACATTACCGCGGCGACCGCGGAAACCTTTGGCAAGGGC